>NZ_JBSRZF010000007.1:0-214662 GCF_054057335.1 Pseudomonas sp. TE3786 | reverse complement strand
TTTGCAACCCTTAATTTCTAGCTAACTTATTGATTAACTTGAAGTTTTAAGAGCCTTCCGCGCCGGAAGTGGTGCGCATTATAAGCACCCACAAAACCCCGTCAAGGCATTATTGAAATGATTCTGAAATAAACGATTAGAGGCACTTAAATACGGAACGTGCGTGCCCCAAAGCCCTTTCAAGGGATTCCTTCTATATATAGAGGGATGACACTTTCAATTTTCAGGACGCTAACGATGAGCCTCCCTACCTTCTTGCGCCTTGTAACCCGCGCTATAGCCGGCGTATCGCTGTTGATAACACTCAGCGCCTGTAGCCTGCTCGGCGTGCGGGATGACGTGTATGTCGACCTGGTTGGCCTGGAGCCCTTGCCCAGCCAGGAAATGGAAGCGCGCTTCGCCGTGAAGCTGCGGGTGCAGAACCCCAATGAAAGCGCCATTCGCTACAACGGCATCGCGCTGGAATTACGGGTGAACAACCGCAATCTGGCAACCGGTGTGAGCGATGAGAGTGGCGAGGTGCCTCGCTACAGCGAACGAGTCATCACTGTGCCCGTCACCATTTCGGCATTTTCGGTATTGCGTCAGGCCTGGGGCGTAGCTGCCAGCCCACCGTCTGCTAACGCCGCCGTCCCCTATGAGCTGAATGGCAAACTCGGCGGTGGCCTATGGGGAGCGGCGCGCTTCACCGATACAGGCGAACTGACGTTGCCCCCTCAATAATGCCCTCAAGCAATCGCCGCCTGCTTGGCCAGCGCATCGAAGACTTCCGGCTGCAGCGCCGCTTCACCTTTCTCGTCCAGCACTTCCCGTGGGTGTTCACTGCCGGGAATGCTGCTGTCCAGCAAACTGAGCAGGCTGGAGCCGCGCAAGGTGAGGACGAAGTTCTCGCCATTGCCGCCTTCTTCTTCAGGCCGCGGCTCGATAAAGCCTTCCTTGAGTAGCAGCGCCTCGTAGTCGCACGCCTCCACCTTCAAGGAATCGACCTTATCAATCTGTACGCCTTCAGCGGTCTGGTCCGCGGCGAACTCTGCGGCATATTCCCGCGGTTTGAACGGTTTGTACGCACCATTCTGTACTTCGTGGAGCAGACGCTCGATAAGGTCCCAGTTATAGGTAGCCATGTTCTCAACCTCCAACCGACTGTTAGTGATGCCGCGCGGCCAAATGGACGACGGGCGCATCCTTCATAGGTTGTGACCGGCCGCGTCAGAGCCCGTTCAGGTTGATTTCTGCGCCACACCTTCGTCAGCCACCTTCTCGCCCGGGGCCTTGCCGTCCCGCGCATGGTGCTCGATCACCGCATTAAGCTCGGCACCAAACAGCAAAACCGCCGAAGACAGGTATAGATAGAAGAGAAAGATGATGATCGCGCCGATGCTGCCGTAGGTGGCGTTGTAGTTGGCGAAGTTCTGCGCGTAATAACCGAACCCCAGGGAGGCAGCGATCCAGCCGACCACCGCGACCACCGAGCCAGGCGTGATAAAGCGGAACTCCTGTTTTACATCTGGTGCCAGGTAATACACCGCGGCCACCACGGCGATCAGCATAAACACGGCAACCGGCCACCTTAGCCAGTTCCATAGCACCACCACTATCTGTTCGATCCCCAACTGATGGGCCAGCCAGTTCATCGCCTGCGGTCCCACCACCATCAAACCAGCGGCGATCAGTAGCAGCGCCGCCACCCCGATGATGTAAACCACCGATAGCGGTATGCGCTTCCACGCCGGTCGCGCCTCTTCCACGCCATACACCTGGTTCATCGCCAGCATGGTTGAGCGCACGGCAGCCGAGGAGGTCCACAGCGCCACCAGGATGCCGAAGGAGAACAGCCCGGACTTTTGCGTCTGCAAATTAGTGATGGCCGGGTTGACCAGCTCCATCGCCGCCTGCGGCAGCATCAGGTCAGCCTGCTGCCGCAGCCACTCGAAAAACGGCTCGATATCCAACACGCTGATAAGCGCGATCAGGAACAGCAGAAATGGAAACAGGGAGAAGAACAGCTGGAAAGCCAGCGCCGAGGCATAGGTCGGCAGCTCGTCGTCGATAAAGTCGACCACCGTGCATTTGATGATTTCCTTAAAGGAAACACCGCGCAGATCCGGCAAAAACATACTTGCTCCCCCCTCGGTGCGCGCGGAATCGCCCCACACCCTGAGTTTTGAGGCCACGGCGAGTGAATCGGTTCGTCTAAAATCTCAGCGAGCGCCGTTCACAGCTTAAAGCCGGGAAAAACCCTATACACTATGCGGCCTTTTACCGATCTGAACACGAGGTCCCCGTGAGCACGTTGCCACCCTGCCCGAAATGCAATTCCGAATTTACCTATGAAGACGGCCAGCAACTGGTCTGCCCGGAATGCGCCCACGAGTGGTCTGCCACCGCTACTGCGGACGCTGGCGACAACGACAAGGTGATCAAGGATGCAGTGGGTAACGTGCTGCAAGACGGCGACTCGGTCAGCGTGATCAAAGACCTCAAGGTCAAAGGCACCTCGCTGGTGGTGAAGGTCGGCACCAAGGTGAAGAACATCCGTCTGTGCGACGGCGACCACGATATCGACTGCAAAATCGACGGTATCGGCCCGATGAAACTCAAATCCGAGTTCGTAAAAAAGGTCTGACGCCTACCCAGGCATTCAGTCGGAACAGATGGACCAGGCCACTGCGCAGCTGGTTTGCTGTTCCGCAGCGCTGATAGTGGCCGTGACGCCGTCACTGCACCGGCAAGAAATTCATAAAGAGTAGCCCCTGCGCATAACTCACCCCCAAGCGCCGATAGCGCTCATCCAGCACATCAGTGAGCAGGTCGAGGCGCGCGACGATCTTGCCGAACTCCACGGCAAAACTGAGGTTACGCACATCCGGCGACAGCTCGTTGGACAGCAGCCAGGGGTTGCCCTTGAGGTCATTGCGACTGGCCAGCATCCAGGTGGCTTTTTCGATATTGCGCGCGGCGTTGTGGATAAATTGCGGATCGAGCTCGTCGGTCATATAGAACTCGGTGCGCCCGCCATGGGCGGTGATCAGCATGCTGCCCAGGGCGTAGATAAAGGCACCGACCCGATCCCCCTGAAAATCCACGCTCAGTGCATGGCTCAACGCCGCCACATCCTTGCGTTCACCCAGCTCCGGTAGCGGACGCCCCTGCTCAATCGCTTGTTGCACCTGCTGCTCAGCTAGTTCAATGGTCGCCAGGCCGGTCTTGTGCCATTCGCGCGGGTTGCGGCGGTAGAGCTTGTCCATCAAGCGGTAAAGGGTGTTGAGGTTGTTGCGCATGCCGATGGAGGCCATGCGGTCGGTGTGGGTCTGGAAGAATTCGCTGGGTTTGACCGCGCTTTTGTTGCCGACGATCGAGCCATGGTCCTGGTGGCTGGCACAACCACCGAGCAACACCAGCAACACCAGCCAGGTGCCGCGCCGAATGCTGACCGCGATTCGAGGCCTTGTGCGGTGCCAGGTGACAGAGGCAAGCAGGTTCGTCCGATCCATGCGTAGAACAGTCATCCGCTCAGGTGCTGTAGGTAAAACTAGCAATAAAAACACCGTGCCTGGTTATTTTTTAGGCAACTCACCGAGACCCGTGTCCCATCTCGGCCTCAGGGTCTGACCGACAAGTCGCACAGAGGTTGCGTGGCCTGGAAAAACGCCAGCCAGCGCGCAGCAGCGGCAGTCTTGGTTTTGTCATCAATCGGCAATAAAAGCTGCGCAAGCTGCACCTCTACCGGCGGCCCGCCATGGGCTTTGGCACCAGCCGGTTACCGATCCCCCACAGTGTTCTGTTACAGCAGCGAGCCGGCATGAATCACAACCTCGAGGTTCCAGACCTGTTTGGCCTGCTCTATGGCTTTCGTTTTCGCCCCGGCGAGCGCGGCGAAGAGATCGACTCGAACACCGCCCTGGCCTGGCTGAAGGCACCCAGCGAGGATGGCGAATTTCTCTGGCTGCATCTGAACCTCGCCCACGCCGCCTGCGAGCGCTGGATGATGGCCCACCTCGATATGCCGGAAAATTTCTTCGAAAGCCTGCGTGAGGGGTCGCGCTCCACCCGTCTGGAGCATGTGGATACGGCGCTGTTGGCGGTGGTCAACGACGTGGTGTTCAACTTCGACATGGTCTCCACCGACATCTCCACCCTTTGGGTCTGCGCCCGCAGCCGTCTGCTGGTCAGCGCGCGCCTGCAACCGCTGCGCTCGGTGGACAAGCTGCGCTCATCGGTAAAGCGCGGCGAACGCTTTCGCTCACCGCTGGAACTGTTGATCCACCTGCTGCGCGACCAGGGCGATGTGCTCACCGGTATCGTGCGCGAAACCAGCATCAGCGTGGACGGCATCGAAGACCAACTGCTGGCCTCGCGCCTCAACGACAACCGCGCCGACCTCGGTACCAAGCGCCGTGTGCTGGTTCGCCTGCAACGTCTGCTGGCCTTGGAGCCCGGCTCGCTGATGCGTCTGCTCAACCGGCCGCCGGACTGGCTGCAGGAGGACGACGTGCAGGAACTGCGTGAGGCCACCGAGGAGTTCACCCTGGTGATCAGCGACCTTACCGCCCTCGGCGAGCGGATCAAACTGCTACAGGAAGAGATAGTCGCCAAGCTCAACGAGCAAAGTAACCGCACCCTATTCACCCTGACGGTGGTCACGGTGCTGGCCCTGCCGATCAACATCATTGCCGGTTTCTTCGGCATGAACGTCGGCGGCATTCCCCTGGCCAACGACGCCGAGGGCTTCTGGATTCTGGTGGCGCTGGTGGCCACGTTCACCGCCCTGGCCGGGCGTTGGGCGTTCCGTAAACGCAGCGACTACTGACTGCCTGGGCTGTCATTCACTTGCCACAGCCGCGCTCTAGCATCGGCTGGGCCACCCCCTCCATCGCCATCACAAGGTGCCGAGATGACCAACGAAGAGTTGATGCAGCGCATCCACCGCGAATTGCAGGACCGCGGTGACGAAGAGCTGGAGCTTGAACTGCTCGAAGACGGCCACGACCTCGACGAACTGTTCCAGGGCCGCCCCGATGACAGCGACGCCCAACGCGCGCGCAAACATTACTTCAGCGAACTGTTCCGCCTGCAGGGCGAGCTGGTGAAACTGCAGAGTTGGGTGGTGAAAACCGGGGCCAAGGTGGTGATCCTGTTCGAGGGCCGCGATGCCGCCGGCAAGGGTGGCGTGATCAAGCGCATCACCCAGCGTCTCAACCCACGCGTCTGCCGCGTCGCCGCGCTACCCGCGCCCAACGACCGCGAACAGACCCAGTGGTATTTCCAGCGCTACGCCTCGCACCTGCCGGCTGCTGGTGAAATCGTGCTGTTCGACCGCAGCTGGTACAACCGCGCCGGCGTCGAGCGGGTGATGGGCTTTTGCAACGACGAGCAGTACGAAGAGTTCTTCCGCAGCGTGCCAGAGTTCGAACGCATGCTCGCCCGCTCCGGCATCCAGTTGATCAAATACTGGTTTTCCATCTCCGACAGCGAACAGCACCTGCGCTTTCTGGCGCGCATCCACGACCCGCTCAAGCAATGGAAACTCAGCCCCATGGACCTTGAGTCGCGGCGCCGCTGGGAGGCCTACACCAAGGCCAAGGAAATCATGCTGGAGCGCACCCATATCAAAGAAGCGCCCTGGTGGGTGGTACAGGCCGACGACAAGAAAAAGGCCCGGCTCAACTGCATCCACCACCTGCTCAGCCAGATGCCCTACGAAGAAGTGCAGCAGCCGCCGGTGGAGCTGCCGCAGCGAATGCGCCATGACGACTACGTGCGTAACCCCACGCCGCAGAACATCATCGTGCCGCAGGCGTATTAACCGGTGGAAAAGCATCGCGGCTAAAGCCGCTCCTACGGGTACGCACAATCCGTAGGAGCGGCTTTAGCCGCGATGAACGAGACATAACCTGTAACATTCCAGGCGAATAGTGATCGGGTCATCCACCCCATGGACGTCCCCACCAATGAATGCCCCTTCCCACGCCGCCGATGTCTCGATCGCCGCAGACGCCAAGCCCAAGCTGAATTTCAAGAACAGCAAAGCCACCACCGTAGCGTTCTTTACCGTGCTGATTCTGGGGCTGGTGTATAGCGCCTATAGCCTGTTTCAGGATGTCGACGATGCCGGCACGGTGGTCACCACCTGGACACCTTTTCTGCTGCTGGGCGTGGCCCTGCTGATTGCCCTCGGCTTCGAATTCGTCAACGGCCTGCATGACACCGCCAACGCGGTGGCCACAGTGATCTACACCCACTCCCTGCCGCCCCAGTTTGCGGTGGTCTGGTCCGGTTGCTTCAACTTTCTCGGCGTGCTGGTTTCCAGCGGTGCGGTGGCGTTCGGCATCATTGCCTTGCTGCCGGTGGAGCTGATTCTGCAGGTGGGTTCTTCGGCCGGTTTCGCCATGGTCTTCGCCCTGCTGATCGCCGCCATTATCTGGAACCTCGGCACCTGGTGGCTGGGCTTGCCAGCGTCCTCGTCGCACACCCTGATCGGCTCGATCATTGGTGTCGGCGTCGCCAATGCGCTGATGCATGGCCACGACGGCACCAGCGGCGTGGATTGGGCGCAGGCGACCAAGGTCGGCTACTCACTGCTGCTATCGCCGCTGATCGGTTTCGGCTGCGCGGCACTTCTGCTGCTGGCCTTGCGCGCGCTGGTGAAAAACCGCGAGCTGTACCAGGCGCCGAAAGGCAACACGCCGCCGCCCTGGTGGATTCGCAGCCTGCTGATTCTGACCTGCACCGGGGTGTCATTCGCCCACGGTTCCAACGACGGACAGAAAGGCATGGGGCTGATCATGCTGATCCTGATCGGCACCCTGCCCATGGCTTACGCCCTCAACCGCGCGATGCCCGATGGCCAGGCCGAACAGTTCGCCGCCATGGCCCAGGTCACTCAACAGGCACTGGTGAAAATCGCCCCGCAGCCCGCCCCGCAAGACCCACGCGCAACCTTGTCGGAATACGTGCGCAGCAAACAGGTCACCCCTGAGCTGATTCCCGCCCTGGCCGCCCTCACCGGCGACATCGGTGCCGATGTGAAAGGCTACGGCTCCCTGGCCCAGGTGCCGGCGGCAGAAGTGTCGAACGTGCGCAACGATATGTACCTGACCTCCGAAGCCATTCGTTTTATGGACAAGGACAAGGTTGGCGGCTTCGATGCCGATACCCAGAACAAGGTGCAGGCGTTCAAGAAGCAGATCGACGACTCGACCAAATTCATCCCCTTGTGGGTGAAAATCGCCGTGGCCATCGCCTTGGGCCTGGGCACCATGGTCGGCTGGAAACGCATCGTGGTAACGGTGGGCGAAAAGATCGGCAAAACCCACCTCACCTATGCCCAGGGTGCCTCGGCGGAGCTGGTGGCGATGGTCACCATCGGTGCCGCTGACGTCTATGGTCTGCCGGTGTCCACCACCCACGTCTTGTCCTCAGGCGTGGCCGGCACCATGGCCGCCAATGGCTCGGGTCTGCAGATGCGCACCATCAGGAATCTGCTGATGGCCTGGGTGCTGACCCTGCCTATCGCCATCCTGCTGTCGGGCAGCCTCTACTGGCTGTTCAGCAAACTGTTTTAACCCGCGCTCCCCCGCGTATTGCCGCCCTTCCCGGGCGGTTTTTTTTGCCCGCAAAAAAGCGCTATGGTCCTCCCTGCCACCTCAAGGACGCCCCATGGCCACACTCCCCGCAGGATGGGGCGGGCCGCGTAGGCGGGCGCAGCGAAACCCATCAGCCAAGCACCAACGCCAGCAACCTATTGGTGGCGGTCTGGATATCCAGTTGTTCGGTGTCGATTTCACAGTCGGCGTCCAGGGGCGCTTCGTAGGGGCTATCGAGGCCAGTGAAGTTGCGCAGCTGGCCATCGAGCGCGGCGCGGTACAGGCCTTTGGGGTCGCGGCGAGCGCAGGCGGCGAAGGAGGTGCTGATATAGGCGCAGTGAAATTCGCCATCGGCAAACAAGGCCCGGGCCGCCTCGCGATCAGCGCGAAACGGCGAGATCGCCGAGACGATCACGATCAACCCGGCATCCACCATCAGCCGCGCCACTTCAGCCATGCGCCGGATGTTCTCCTTGCGGCTCTGCGGGCTCATGCACAGGTCACGGCACAGGCCGTTGCGCACGTTGTCGCCGTCGAGCAGAAAGGTGTGCAGACCGCGGCCGTTGAGCTGCATTTCCAGCTCGTTGGCGAGGGTCGATTTACCCGCCCCCGACAACCCGGTCAGCCAGATGCAGCACGGCCGCTGGCGTTTGATCCGGGCCCGGGACTGCGGTGCCAGCGCCAGGCGGTAAGGGCGGATATCCACCTGCGACTCACGCCGCTCACTCATAGCCCAGCAACTCGTAATCACGGGCATACACCTGCCGTACCAGCTGACGGGTACGCGTGTTGCTGGCATCCAGGGCGCGGCCTTCGGGGCGTTTTGAGGCGTTCAGATGCGGCAGGTCGCGGCTGATCCTGAGCAGCTCGCAGAGGGTGAAAAAGTCGTGGCGCAGGGTTTCCTGGCGACCGATGAAATCCATTGTCAGGCTGCCGTAGGAGTCCAGCAGAAAGTCGGTTTGCGGGGCGAAGTGCAATTGGCGCCGAACGTTTTCCGCATGCAGCCAGCCGCGCACGAACTCGTCGAAACTGGCGTAGCGGCTGACCAGCTCATTGGCCGCTTGGTCACGGCCCAAGGGCAGGTTGTTACGCAGGTAGGTGTAAGCCGAGTAAGTACGCTCCAGAGGGTCGCGTACAAAGGTGAACTTGAACGCTTTGGCATAGGCCAGGGGGAATTGTTGCTCGTACCAGTACAGCGGCAAGTGGCCGGGCCGCCAGGTCTCGAACAGTGCCTTGCACACGCTGCTGCCGGCGCACTTGGGCACATGCACGAACAACCCGGCCAGGCGCTCGAAGGCCTCGGGATAGTGAATATTGGCGGTCATCGCCTTGTTCACCGTATTGCGATCCACCACCGATAGGCGGCCGAGCAAAAACGCTCGTTGCGCCTTGGGCATCAGTTTCCACAGCATGCGTTGCAACATCGATCCCATCCATTTACGAACCGCTGTTGGGCAGCGAGGTGGGGCTACCGTAACAATGCCGCCAACGGAAATTATGCGATCTTGGTAAAGACCGTAAGCACGCCGATACACAGCACCTATGCTTGCAGTGACACAGCGCGCCCCGGCCATCCGGGGCTTTGTTTGCAAGCGCTTACAATCGCCGGCAAGCCGACGACCGGCTCTCATACCTGCCAGGACTCAATGATGTGGTTACGCCCTGTTCTACTCAGCGCCGCCTGCCTGCTGGCCAGTTTCGCCGCTGCAGCCACCTGTACGGATGACTCACCCAGCTGCTCCGCCTACAACGCCACAGATGCCCAGTTGCACAGCCTCTACAAGGAGTCGCTGACGCATCTGCAAAACGATGACATGCAACGCAAACGCCTGATCAACTCGCAACATGCCTGGCAAGCCTTTCGCGATGCCGAGTGCGAGTACGTCACCACTCACGATGCGCCCAGCGAGCACACCGAGGGTTATGTGCTCTGCGCCCGCGCCATGAGCGAAGAGCGCATCCGCGCCTTGCAGCACTACCTGTATTGCGACGAGCCCAACGTGCGTTGCAGCGTGGCGGTGCCCTGACGCAGGTATTCGTTCGCCACTAGCGCCGCAATAAAAAAGGCCAGTCTCGCGACTGGCCTTTTGGTTACTGCTAACGCTGCTTAGCTGTTGCTCGGGAAAGCAAACTGCGCCGCTTCGTGGGAAGCGCGCTGCGGCCAACGCTGAGTGATTGCCTTGCGACGGGTGTAGAAGCGCACACCGTCCGGGCCGTAGGCGTGCAGGTCGCCGAACAGCGAGCGTTTCCAGCCGCCGAAGCTGTGGTAAGACACCGGAACCGGCAAGGGTACGTTGACGCCGACCATGCCCACTTCGATCTCGTCGCAGAACAGACGCGCGGCTTCACCGTCACGGGTGAAGATGCAGGTGCCGTTGCCGTATTCGTGGTCGTTGATCAGCTGCATGGCTTCTTCCAGGCTACCAACGCGGACGATGCACAGGACCGGGCCGAAGATCTCGTCGGTGTAGATGGTCATGTCGGTTTTGACGTTATCGAACAGGCTGCCACCGAGGAAGAAACCATCTTCGTTGCCAGCCACTTTCAGGTTGCGACCATCCACCAGCAGCTTGGCCCCAGCGGCAACACCGGCGTCGATATAGCCAGCCACTTTGTCACGGGCCGCGGCGGTAACCAGCGGGCCCATGTCCAGACCGCAGGAGGTGCCGGCACCGATTTTCAGCGCCTTGATTTGCGGAACGATTTTTTCCACTAGGGCATCAGCGATCTGGTCGCCCACACACACTGCCACCGAGATGGCCATGCAGCGCTCGCCGCAGGAACCGTAGGCCGCCCCCATCAGGGCGCTGACGGCGTTGTCTAGGTCGGCATCGGGCATCAGTACGGCGTGGTTTTTCGCGCCGCCCAGGGCCTGAACGCGTTTGCCGCGTTTGGTGCCTTCGGAATAGATGTACTCGGCAATCGGGGTCGAACCCACGAAGCTCAGGGCTTTGACTTCCGGCGCTTCGATCAGCGCGTCTACCGCTTCCTTGTCGCCGTGCACCACGTTCAGCACGCCTTTGGGCAGGCCGGCCTGGTTCAGCAGTTCAGCGATAAACAGGGTGGAGCTCGGGTCACGCTCGGACGGCTTGAGGATAAAGCAGTTGCCGCAGACGATGGCCAGCGGGTACATCCACAACGGCACCATGGCCGGGAAGTTGAACGGGGTGATACCAGCTACCACGCCAACCGGCTGGAAGTCGCTCCAGGCGTCGATGTTCGGGCCGACGTTGCGGCTGTATTCGCCCTTCAGAATTTCCGGGGCGGCGCAGGCGTACTCGACGTTCTCGATACCGCGCTTCAATTCGCCGGCCGCATCTTCCAGGGTTTTGCCGTGCTCTTCGCTGATCATCTGCGAGATCTTGGCTTCGTTCTGTTCCAGCAGTTGCTTGAAGCGGAACATCACCTGGGCACGTTTGGCCGCTGGGGTATTACGCCAGGCCGGGAACGCGGCTTTGCCAGCGTCGATGGCTTGCTGCACGGTGGCGCGGCTGGCCAACGGCACTTTGTGGATGGCTTCACCGGTGGACGGGTTGTAGACGTCGGCAGTACGACCGGTGTCGGTGACGAACTCGCCGTTGATCAAATGCTGGATGGTGCTCATACAAAACTCCCTTATCGAATTCTTGGCCGCGCAAAACCGCGCCGGGGCTTACTTGATTTCGGTCTCGATGAAGACGATTTCGTGGTCGCTGGCGTTGATCACATTGTGTTCAACGCCAGCCTTGCGAAAGTACGCGTTGCCTGCCACCAGGGGCGCGTGTTTCTCGCCCTCCGGGGTTTCCAACAGCAATAGGCCGTCGGTCATCGGCACCACGACATAGTCATAGCCATGCAGGTGCTTGCCAGTTTCGCTGCCGGGGGCAAAGCGCCACTCGGTGACGATCACTTCATCGTTATCCACCTGCACGGTGGGCACGGCTTGCACGCGCTGGCTCATCGGTTTAGTCCACGCTGTTGAGGGCATCGCCCACGGCGGAGAACACGCGATCCAGGTCTTCAACCTTGGCGTTGAAGGTTGGCCCGAACTGCAGGGTGTCGCCACCAAAGCGCACGTAGAAACCAGCTTTCCACAGCTTGATACCGGCCTCGTACGGACGGATCACCGGGTCGCCATCACGCGGGGCGAGTTGAATCGCGCCGGCCAGGCCGCAGTTGCGGATGTCGACGATGTGCTTGGCACCTTTGACGCCGTGCAGCAGCTTGGCGAAGTGCGGTGCCAGGTCAGCGGCTTGCTGCACCAGGTTTTCGCGCTTGAGGATTTCCAGCGAAGCCAGGCCAGCCGCACAGGCCACCGGATGCGCCGAGTAGGTGTAGCCGTGGGTGAACTCGACCATATGCTCAGGCGATGGCTGGTTCATAAAGGTCTGGTAGATCTCGCGGCTGGCGATCACGGCACCCAGGGGTACGGCACCGTTAGTGATCTGCTTGGCCACGTTCATGATGTCCGGGGTCACGCCAAAGTATTCGGCACCGGTCCATTTGCCCATACGGCCGAAGGCGGTGATCACTTCGTCGAAGATCAGCAGGATGTTGTGCTGGCTGCAGATTTCCCGCAGGCGTTGCAGGTAGCCAACCGGCGGCACGATCACCCCAGCGGAACCGGACATTGGCTCGACGATCACCGCAGCAATGTTCGAGGCGTCGTGCAGCTCGATCAGTTTCAGCAGTTCGTTGGCCAGTTCCACGCCGCCGGTTTGTGCCGCGCCTTCGGTAAAGGCCAGGCCCGGTTGCAGGGTGTGCGGCAAGTGATCGACATCCATCAGCTGGCCGTACATTTTACGGTTGCCGCCAATGCCGCCCAGGCTGGTGCCGGCGATGTTCACACCGTGGTAACCACGGGCACGGCCGATAAATTTGGTTTTGCTCGCCTGGCCTTTCAGGCGCCAGTAGGCCTTGGCCATTTTTACCGAGGTGTCGGCGCTTTCAGAGCCCGAGCCGGTGAAGAACACATGCTTCAGATCGCCAGGCATCAGGTCGACCATTTCTTCGGCCAGCTTGAACGACAGCGCATGGCCGTGCTGGAAGCCTGGAGAGTAATCCAGGGTGCCCAATTGTTTACCGACGGCTTCGGCGATTTCCTTGCGCGAGTGACCGGCACCGCAGGTCCACAGACCCGACAGGCTGTCGTAGATCTTGCGGCCCTGGTCGTCCACCAGCCAGCTGCCTTCGGCCGACACGATAAACCGTGGGTCGCGCTGGAAGCTGCGGTTGGCGGTAAACGGCATCCAGTGCGCGTCCAGCTTGAGCTGGCTGGCCAAGGACGGTTCGGCAGTGTGCGGCATGTTCATTAGGGCCTCGCAAAGATCGTTGTTGTCGGCTGGGTACAAAGCTTTTGTTGCGAGCAAAGGTGCCATGGGCATAAAGTCTGAAAAACCCGATTCTTCTAATTTTCAGATTGGCTTTTACTAAACTATGAGCACCCGTCGCCCCGACCCTCTCGCGCAAGTCAGTGACTTTGATATCCGCCTGCTGCGGATCTTTCGCAGCGTTGTGGAGTGCGGCGGCTTTTCCGCCGCGGAAAGTGTGCTGGGCATCGGCCGTTCGGCGATCAGCCAGCAGATGAGCGATCTCGAACAGCGCCTGGGATTGCGCCTGTGTCAGCGCGGGCGCGCGGGTTTTGCCCTGACCGAGGAAGGCCGCGAGGTCTATCAATCGTCATTGCAGCTATTAAGTGCACTGGAAAGCTTTCGCACCGAGGTCAATGGCCTGCACCAGCACTTGCGCGGCGAGCTGAACATCGGCCTGACCGACAACCTGGTGACCCTGCCCCATATGCGCATCACCAACGCCCTGGCCCAACTGAAAGAGCGCGGCCCGGATGTGCATATTCAGATCCGCATGACCCCGCCCAGCGAAGTGGAGCAAGGTGTGCTGGACGGCCGTCTGCATGTTGGTGTGGTGCCGCAGGCCACGACCTTGTCCGGCCTGGAATACCAGCCGCTGTATGACGAACGCTCGCTGTTGTACTGCGCGGTCGGCCACCCGCTGTTTTATGCCGCCGACGAGCAGCTCAGCGATGAACGCCTGAATGTGCAGGACGCCATCGCCCCGACCTTTCGCCTGCCGCCGGAAATCCAGGCGCAGTACCAGGTGCTGAAAGCCACCGCCAGCGCCTCCGACCGTGAGGGCATGGCCTTTCTGATTCTTACCGGGCGCTATATCGGTTACCTGCCGGACCACTACGCCAGCTTCTGGGTGCAACAGGGCCGTCTGCGCGCGCTGAAGCCGGCGAGTCGGTTCTATGACCTCAGCCTGGCCTCGGTCACCCGTAAAGGCCGGCGTCCACACCTGGTGCTGGAAAGCTTTCTGGAAGCCCTGGCCGCCACCACCTGAGTCGCCCCGCCATCCTCGCCCTGCTTCGGTGCATGCAAGCGCCAGGACGAAGCAGCTCGGACCAACTCGACCAACCGGTCAGCTTGAAGGCTTGCCCGCCACCACCGTTGCGCCGAATGTATGCACCCGCCGACACAAGGCTTTCGCAGATTGCGCACAATTATTGCGGAAAATTTCCGGCGAAACTGATCACTTGGACAGAAACTTGCAAAGACGAGTGCACCTGACCAAGTGGCCAGGAAAACTAAAACAGAAACAGGTTGTAGGAAGCGTAACGCGCACCGTCGTTTCCCCATCCTGAGATCGATGCCTTCCTGGGAGCACACATGAATAAAGTCTCATCCTTGCTGATTGCTGGCAGTCTCTTGCTGGGCGCTAGCGCCGCTCAGGCCGACGGCCCGCTGCTGTGGCAAGACAACAGCGCCACCTACCTGTACGGCCGTGACTTCAAGGTCAACCCGGCCATTCAGCAGACCCTCTCGTTCGAACACGCGAGCGGCTGGACCTTTGGTGACCTGTTCGTGTTCTTCGACCAGATCAACTACAACGGTACCGAAGACTCCAACGCCGGCAAAAACACCTACTACGGCGAATTCGCCCCACGTCTGTCGTTCGGCAAGATCTTCGACCAGAAGCTGGAGTTCGGCCCGATCAAGGACGTCCTGCTGGCCGGTACCTACGAGCGCGGTGAAAACCGTAACCAGAACTACCTGCTCGGCCCAGGCTTCGACCTGGCCCTGCCAGGCTTCGATTACTTCCAGCTGAACTTCTACTACCGCAAACCCGACGGCATCACCAAGAACCCGTCCGGCCAGTGGCAAGTAACGCCGGTGTGGTCCTACACCATTCCGGTCGGCAGCTCCGACATCCTCATCGACGGCTATATGGACTGGGTGTGGAACAACAAGGACGCCACCAGCAGCCGCCCGAACGATCTGCACGCCAACCTGCACTTCAACCCACAGATCAAATATGACCTGGGCAAAGCCATGGGCTGGACCGGCGTGAAACACGTCTACGTGGGTGTGGAATACGACTACTGGAAGAACAAGTACGCCATCGACAACGACAGCTTCCTGGGCGACGACATTCTGCGCGGCACCAACCAGAGCGCGATCAACGCCATCGTCAAAGTACACCTGTGATTTACCCGGCCGCACCCTTCAGGTTGCGGCCAGCTTCACCGCTTCACGAGTACCTCCTTATTTGCCCGTACGCCTTGAGCGCATCGGGCATTTTTTTGGCGACACAGAATTCTGTAGCCGCGGTTGACCACCGGGGCCAACAAAACACCTTTGCTGAGACCGTGACATGCAGCCCGAATCCGACAGCAACACCGACCTGATCTACGGTCTGGAAGACCGCCCCGCTCCCATCCCGGCGTTCTTCGCCGCTCTTCAGCATGTGCTGGCCAGTTTTGTCGGCATCATCACACCACCCCTGGTAATCGGCTCGGTGCTGGGTTTGGGTGCCCACCTGCCGTACCTGATCAGCATGGCCTTGATGGTCTCTGGCGTCGGTACCTTTATTCAGGCGCGCCGCCCGTTCGGCATTGGTGCCGGGATGATCTGCCTGCAGGGCACCAGCTTCGCCTTTCTCGGCGCGGTGCTGTCAGCCGGTTTTCTGGTGAAGAGCCGTGGCGGTAGCCCGGAAGATACTCTGGCGATGATCTTCGGCGTGTGCTTTTTCGGTGCCTTTGTGCAGATCATCCTCAGCCGCATGCTCGGCCAACTGCGCCGGGTGATCACCCCGCTGGTGACCGGTATCGTCATCACCCTGATCGGCGTCAGCCTGATCAAGGTCGGCGTCACCGACCTCGGCGGCGGCTTCAATGCCCCAGACTTCGGTGCCCCCGGCAACCTTGGCCTTGGTGCCCTGGTACTGCTGACCATCATCGGCCTGAACCGCTCCAGCCGGCCCTGGGTGCGCCTGTCGGCGATCATCATCGGCCTGGCCGTGGGCAGCATCGCCGCCTGGTTTACCGGCAAGCTGGTGCCTGCACCGCTGCCGGATCTGCCACTGATCAGCCTGCCAATTCCGTTCAAATTCGGCTTCGCCTTCGACTGGACCGCCTTTATTCCAGTGGCCCTGATCTATGTGATCAGCACCATCGAAACCGTTGGCGACCTGACGGCCAACAGCATGCTGTCGCGCGAGCCGATTGAAGGCCCACGCTACCTGGCACGCCTTAAAGGCGGCGTACTCGGTGATGGCGTCAGCTGCATGATCGCCGCCACTTTCAGCGCCTTCCCCAACACCACCTTTGCGCAGAACAACGGCGTGATCCAGATGACCGGCGTCGCCAGTCGTTATGTCGGCCTGTATATCGGCGTGGTGCTGTTCGCCCTGGGCCTGTTCCCGCTGCTGGGCGCGGTGCTGCAACAGATTCCGAAACCGGTACTGGGCGGCGCAACCCTGGTGATGTTTGGCAGCGTGGCCGCAGCTGGCGTGCGCATCCTGGCGCAAAGCCCGCTGGACCGGCGCAGCATGTTGATTATTGCCGCTTCGTTTGGCGTAGGCCTGGGCATCGCGTCGCAACCGACCTTGCTGCATCTGCTGCCCAAGCTGGTGCAGAACCTGTTTGATTCGGCGATTACCAGTGGTGGGTTGACCGCCATCATTCTTAATCTGGTGTTGCCGGAAGAGAAGCGTGTTGAGGTCGTGGCAGAGGGTGTGACCGAGTAAAGCCCCTAGCGATACCTGCCACCTACGAGGCACCTGGGTCCCCGCCTTCGCGGGGACGACGGAGATATATCGAAGCTCACCGTCATCCCAGCGAAGGCTGGGATCCAGAATCTCGAAGGTGACTAAGCGTTCAGCTCCAACCTTCCCCCCGCACACCCCGACACACAGGGCATGATCCATTGCCCACTGGCCCGTTCGGCATCGGACAGATACTGATCGCGGTGCTCGATCTCACCGCTGACCACAGCGGTCATACACGCCCCGCACATCCCCATCCCGCATGACGTCGGAATGCTTACGCCGACCCGCTCCGCCGCTGCCACCAACGTTTCCCCGGCCTGCACCGTCACACATTTCCCGCTGCGTGCCAGCACCAACTCCGCCGCTTGCGAATCGCTCACCACCGGTGCGTGAAAGTGCTCCTGAAACAACGAACTCACCGGCCAACCGCGCTGGCCCGCCAACTGTTGCACGCGGCTCATAAACCCATCTGGGCCACAGGTGTAGAGCTGGCTGCCGGCCTGCCACTCGGGTAGATGTTGATCGAGATAAGTGCCCACCCCGGCAGCAGCTAATCCAGTGACCAGACGTACTGCCGGGTCATCCCGGAACTGTTCGATAAACGCGCTATGCGCCGCACTGCGCGCAAAGTACAGCAACTGCACCGGCCGCCGCTGCGCCCGGCATTGGCGGTACATGGCCAGCAAAGGCGTCACACCAATCCCCGCCGCCACCAGCAACACCGGCCCGCTGCCAGGCTGCAGGGGAAACAGATTGCGCGGCGCACTGATGCGCAAACGATCGCCCACCCGCAGCTGCTGATGCAGCCAGCGCGAACCGCCGCGTGAGTCGTCGGCATGTTTGATCGCCAAGCGCAGGCAGCCTTCGTCGGCCAGATTGGTCAGGGAATATTGGCGCACCACACCGCTGCCCATTTGCACATCCACGTGGGCACCCGCCTCCCAACTGAAAGGCAACGGGCTGGCATCGGCCATGCACAGCTCGACGGCGAGAATGCCTTCGGCTTCTTCGCGCAAGCCGCGGGTTTTCATTTCCACCCAGCTCATCGGCGCACCCCGGCGCGGCGTTGCAGTTCAAGCACCGCGGCGCTGGCCTGACGGCTCAGTTCCATCAGGTCCAGCCCTGGCACCTGATCATCGGCCACCACCCGCCGACCACCCACCAGCAAGGCGCGCAGGCTGGCGCGACCGCCGCTGGCGACCGGGCCGATAGCCATATCGTGCAGGCCGAAATAGCGCGGGTCGTCGAGGCGGTAGATGGCGATATCTGCCGCTTTACCCACCTCAAGGGTGCCGAGATCGTGCAGGCCCAATACCTGAGCGCCACCCGCCGTACCCCAGCGCACCACATCCTCGATGCTGGCGGCATCGGCACCGCCTTCGAACTGACCGCCGGCATACTTGGGCTGGGCCAATTCGCCTTTGCGTGCCCGTTGCAGCAACCAGGCGGCGTGGGTTTCCGACAGCATATCGGCGGCCTCGTTGGAGGCCGCGCCGTCCACACCGATGGAGATCGGCACACCGGCCGCTTCCAGTTCCGGCAGGTTGGCGATGCCGCTGCCCAGACGCCCGTTGCTTTGCGGGCAATGGGCGATGCCCGTGCCCGTCTGGCCCAGCAGCTGGATTTCTTCTGGCAGCAATTTCACCAGATGGGCGAACCACACATCGGGGCCGAGCCAATCCTGCTCGGCGCAGAACTGCACCGGGGTCATGCCGAATTTGGCTTTGGCGGCGTCCAGGTAGTCCACGGTTTCGGACAGGTGACTGTGCAGGCGCAGGCCAAGCTTGCGCGCCACCTGGGCGGTCTCGCGTAATTCGCTCGGGGTGGTGGAATGCAGGGTGGTGGTTGGAGCCATAACGATACGGCGCCAGGCATCGCCGGCGGGGTCGTGGTACAGCGCAGTCAGGCGCTCGACATCGGCCAGATAGGCATCGAGTGTTTCCGGGCGCAAGGCTTGCGGGAGTTCCGCTTCCAACTGGCGTGTTTGCGTGCCACCACCACGGCAAAGGACAAACCGCAGGCCCAAGGCATCGGCTTCTTCGAACAGAATCGCCGCGCTGTCGAAGGGCATACCGGGGTAATACAGGTAATGGTGGTCGGCCACTGTCGCGCAGCCGGAACGCAGCAGCTCCAGCAGACCGATACGCGCAGCCAGACGGAAACTGTGCTCATCAAAAGCACCGCGAAACCGGTATGGCGTAGCGGCGAGCCACGGGGTAAGGGTCTGGTTGAGGCCCTCGGGTTCGCCCTTGAGCAGCGACTGAAACAGGTGGTGATGGGTGTTGATCCAGGCCGGATAGATGACGCAATCGCGGGCGTCGATCTGCGCCTCACCGGGTTGCGGTTCGAGCTGGCCGATGGCGGTGATGCGGCCATCGACAATGCGCATGTCCGGGCCGGCATGGCGGGCTTCAGCACCGCGTTTGCCGGTGAGGATGGCGCTGGCGTTGCGGATCAGCCAGGTGGTGTTGGTGGTCATGTTTTGCTCCGAAATCTTCGATCATCGCGGCTGAAGCCCCTCCCACAAGGGAACGTATGTCTCTGTGGGTGGGGCTTCAGCCGCGAGCTGTTGTTCTTAGCCCTGCTCACTCTCATGCCAATGCCCAAGGCTATAGCGGGCCAATGCAGCCATCAGGCTGAACAGCAGCACCCCGGTCAGGGCAATCAACACCAGGGCGGCAAACAAGCGCGGAATATTCAGCTGAAACCCGGCTTGCAGAATCTGATACGCCAGGCCCGCGCCCGTGCCGCCAGTGCCGGCGACAAACTCGGCCACCACCGCGCCGATCAGCGCCAACCCACTGGCAATCCGCAGCCCGCCGAAGAAGTACGGTAGCGCACTGGGAATGCGCAAGCGCACCAGGGTTTGCCAGCGGCTGGCGCGGTTCAGGCGGAACAGGTTGAGCAGCCCCGGATTGACACTACGCAGCCCCAGCACCGTGTTGGAAATCACCGGAAAGATCGCCACCAGCGTGGCGCAGATCACCAGCGCCAGGGTGGCGTTGCTGCACCAGATAATGATCAGCGGGGCGATGGCCACCACCGGGGTTACCTGCAACAAAATGGCGTAGGGAAACAGGCTGGCCTCAATGATGCGGCTTTGCACAAACAGAAACGCCGCCAACACACCCAGCACCACCGCCAGGGCAAACGACAGAAAGGTGATCTTCAGGGTGACCCACAGCGCGCCCAACAGCATCGGCCCGTCGCTGATCAGCGTGCGGCCGATATCCGCCGGGCTGGGCACCAGGTACACCGGCACCTTCAGCGCCACGCAGAGCAGTTGCCAGAGACCCAGCAACAGCGCGCCGACCAATAGCGGCGCGAGGATATTTTGTACCGAGGGGTTGGCCAGCCAGGGTTTGCTTTCAGTGCTCATGACCTTCTCCATTTGCCTGCGCCAGCAATGCCGACAGCTGCGCGCACTGCTCGATAAACGCCGCCGAGGTGCGGAACGCTTCGTCGCGTTCCTGCGGCCCGTCGATCTTCACATCGGCAATCACCCGCCCCGGCCGCGCGCCCATCACCACCACCCGCGAGGATAAAAACACCGCTTCGTAGATGCTGTGGGTAACGAACACCACGGTCAGATCACGCCGCGCCCAGAGCTGGCGCAAGTCGCTGTCCAGACGGTTGCGGGTGAACTCATCCAGCGCGCCGAAAGGCTCATCCATCAGCAACAGATTGGGCTCGGTGGCCAGAGCGCGGGCAATCGAAGCGCGCATCTGCATACCGCCAGAGAGTTCACGCGGATACACCCCACCGAATTTGCCCAGGCCCACCAGCTCCAGCGCGGCCTGTACCCTGGGTTCGCTTTCCTCGCGCTTGATCCGCGCCAGGTCCAGGGGCAGACGCACGTTGTCGGCGACCTTGGCCCAGGGCATCAGCGTGGCTTCCTGAAACACCATCGCCAGCTTCTGTTGCACGCTGTCGCTATTGATTTCGCCTTTGCCCCACCAGCGCACATGGCCGGCCGACGGCTGTTCCAAGCCGGCGAACATTTTCAGCAGCGTGCTCTTGCCGCAACCGGATGGGCCGAGCAGCGAGACAAACTCGCCACGACCAATCTCCAGTTTCATTTTCTGCAGCGCATGGGTGCCGTTGCCGTAGGTTTTCTCCACCTGATTGGCCAACAGCACCGGCGGCTCTTCGTTAACCGGCAGGTTGAGGGCGGCGTTCATAGTGGTGTGCCCAGTGGGCGGAACTGCTCTTCTTCGCCGTGCTTTTGCAGCAGTTCGAAAAGCATCTTGCGCATGATCAGCCCGGGCTTGTCCGACTCCATATGAAACTCCACGCGCCGACGGGTATCGACGCAGGCGTCGTAGTCGGTGGCTTCGAGAATCTCTTTGTCTTCCAGGGTGATCGGCGCATCCCAGGCGATCAGCTCTTCGGTGCTGCACGCCTCTTCGCTGTCATTGCGGTACAGCCACTGCACCAGCTGAATGCGCTTGTCGTCGATGGGCGTCGCGCAGTTGTAGATGATGTGGTGCAGACCGCTGTCCGGGTAGGTGCAGCCAAAGCGCCGCACGAACGGCAGGTGCCAGCGGTTGAACAGGTGGCGAGTGGTGGTCGGCGCGTCGGTGCCGGTCACGCGGTGGCCGGCCGCTGGATTGTTGATCGGCACGATGGTCTCGGCCTCGAAGCCCCACTCGTTTTGCTCGAGCAAATACTTCGACGGTTTGGGCTGGCTGAGCATGCCGAAGTTGGCCTTGTGCACAAAGCTGAAGTGCGAGTTATCGAAGGAGTTCTCCATAAACCGCAGCGGGCTGGTTTGCCATTCTTCGTAGAACTGGAAGATACGCCGGTACTGCGGCTGGCCCTCTTCGTCGAAGTGCGGAATCGGTTGCAGCGGGTCACCGAGGCAGACCCACACGTAGCCGTATTTTTCCTGGCAGTGGTAGGCGTCGGTGCGCGCGCCCGCAGGAATCGGCGCGTTGTCGGCCTGCTGCGGAATGCACACGCAAGCGCCGCTCTGGTCATAGCGCCAGCCGTGGTAGCCGCAGACGATCACGCCGTCATCGACCCAGCCTTTGGACAATTGCGCGGTGCGGTGGCAGCAGCGGTCGGCCAGGGCCACCGGGCCTTCCTTGCCCATAAACAGAACGATGCGCTCGCTGAGCAAAGTGAACGGCTTCGGGCCATCGGCGAGCATGCTCACCGGCATCAGGGCATACCAGAAGCGGCGCAGTACGGGTTGTTGGGTCACAAGCATGGCGAATTCCTCATCGGATCTTTTCACGCCCTCGCTCTATGGCGGGGCTCTCGAATCGTCTTACTGGGCAGCGACTTCAGCGGCGGCAGGCAGCACTTTCAGCTCACGGACAAAACGCGTGTCGTAGGCTTTTTTCCAGTCGGTGTCGGCGCTCAGCAGGTTGGCCTGCACCATAAAATCGCGGGTGGCCTGCCAGCGGGCGTCGGTCATGGTGCCGATGCCCTGGGTGGCTGCATCACCGCCTTCCACCAGGTGGTATTCCTTGAGCTTGGCCACTCCCCAGGTCAGTAGTTCGTCGTTCATGCTCGGGTTGTCCTGCTTGATCAGCTCGTTGGCCGCTGCGGGATCGGCAAGGTAGCTTTTCCAGCCTTGCATGCTGGCGCTGACAAACCGTTGCAGCACTTCCGGGCGGCTGGCGATCACGTCCTGACGGGTAACCAGCGTCGAACCGTAGGGTGGGTAACCGGCATCGGCGAAGAGGAAGAAGTTGGCTTTCTCACCGGCCTTCTGCGCCTGGAACAGTTCCGAAGTCGGGTAGCCCTGTTGCGCGGTATCCGGGTCGGCAAAGAACGGTTGCAGGTTGAAGGTGTAAGGGCGGGCCTGGGCATCGGTGAAGCCGTATTTGCCTTTCAGCCACGGCCACCAGGTGGTCTGCCCGGAGGTGGAGACGAGGATTTTCTTGTCCTTGAGGCCATCCAGCGAGGTGACGTCAGCGTGGGTCAGCATGCCCTGCGGGTCACCCTGGAATGGCGCGCCAATGGCCACCACCGGCAACCCCTGCTGCACGCTGGCGAGCACTTGCAGGTCGTAGTTGATGATCACATCGGCCTGCTTGTTCAGCAGCAGCTGCATGCCGTTGACCTGCGGGCCGCCCATGCGGATTTCCACATCCAGGCCGTTGGCCGCGTAGATGCCTTTGGCTTTGGCCTGGTAGAAACCGCCCTGCTCGGCCTGGGCATACCAGGAGGTGAGCAGCACGATCTTGTCGTTGGCCTGTGCACTCAGGCTCAACAGGATGGAAGCGGTGGAACCCAAGACGATGCACGCTTTCAAGGCAATGTTCTTCATGGCGAAGTTCTCTCTAACGGAGGGCACATAGAAAAGCCGCGCCCGGTGCACGGCGCACAGGGCTGCGAGGGAAACCGGCAGGGAAGCTGGAAACGGCAAATACGCGGCAACGAGTCACCCGCAGGGCCAGGCCTGTGGATGGGAGCGTCATGAGGTAAAGGCAAAAACGGTTCATGGCTGACCTCTCTCTCGTCCGGGCAACTGCCAGGATCAAGCACCCGCATACCGGGTGTGCGACCGGGTGGCCGCAAGAGCAATGTCCTACGTCGAATGAACTGCCTCGACGCTAACCGCTTCTACTCGGAACTGGTCTTTGCAGAGGCTGTGCCAACCTGAGTGAAACGCCGACCGCAGCTGCGTTTGTTGACCAACGGGACAGCTGGAACGCCGAGGGATGGCCAGCGCAGCGGCAACAAAAACGCGCACACTCGCCGCAATCATGCACAAGGACGGTGCACCACCAACACTTCCTACGACATCCGCAGCTTTTTCTGCGCCATGCGCTTGTAAGCGGGCTGCCGCCTGGGTTATCTCTGCACAGGCTCCCCATCCTCAACGGTTCGGTTGTAGTTATGAACTTCGAAGTCCCCGCGCACACCGCCAAAAACACCGGCAAACCGGCCGGGCGTATTCGCCAGAAAAACGAAGAAGCGATTCTGCTAGCCGCCGAGGAAGAGTTCGCTCGCCACGGTTTCAAAGGCACCAGCATGAACACCATCGCCCAGACCGTCGGCCTGCCCAAGGCCAACCTGCACTACTACTTCAGCAACAAGCTGGGGCTGTACCTGGCGGTGCTGAGCAATATCCTCGAACTGTGGGACAGCACCTTCAACACCCTCACCGCCGATGACGATCCGGCGGTGGCGCTGGCTGCGTACATTCGCGCCAAGATGGAGTTCTCGCGGCGTCAGCCGCTGGCCTCGAAGATCTTCGCCATGGAAGTGATCGGTGGCGGCGAGTGCCTGACCGAGTACTTCAACCAGGATTACCTGACCTGGTTCCGTGGCCGTGCCGCGGTGTTCGAAGCCTGGATCGCCGCCGGCAAGATCGACCCGATAGACCCGGTGCACCTGATCATTCTGCTGTGGAGCAGCACCCAGCATTACGCCGACTTCAACCAGCAGGTGTGCCGCCTGACCGGGCGTAAAAAGCTCAGCAAGGAAGACTTCAGCGTTGCCAGCGACACCCTGATTCACGTCATCCTCAAAGGCTGCGGGCTGACGCCGCCAAGCGCCTGATGCCCCTTAGCCTTGCCCAACCTTGCGAGTACCGCGAGGAAATCAAAAAGAGCCGTTTCATCACCTTGGCCGCGCCGGTTACCAGCGCCGCCGAGGCAATGGCGTTTATCGAAGCCCATAGCGACCTGGCTGCCACCCACAACTGCTGGGCCTGGAAGGTCGGCCAGCAGTACCGCTTCAGCGACGACGGCGAACCGGGCGGCACAGCCGGCCGGCCGATTCTGGCGGCCATCGAGGGCCAGGATTGCGATCAGGTGGTGGTGCTGGTGATCCGCTGGTACGGCGGCATCCAGCTCGGCACCGGCGGCCTGGCGCGCGCTTATGGCGGCGGAGCGAGCAAGTGTTTGCAGGCCGGGGAACGGCTGGAATTGGTCAGCAGGGTGAGCTGTGCGTGCCACTGCCAGTTCGCTGAATTGCCCATTCTGAAAGCGCGTTTGGCTGAGTTGGAGGCGCTGCTGGAAAGCGAGGAGTACGACGGCGAAGGGGCGCAGCTGCAGATCGCCATTCCTGAGGCGCGCTTTGCGAAATTGCAGAAACTGCTGGCGGATATCAGCCGAGGGCGGATCGTTTTGCAGCGCCTGTAAAAGAGCATCGCGGCTGAAGCCGCTCCTATGGTTTGTGCAATTCGCAAGGATTGTGCGGTCTCGCAGGAGCGGCTTAAGCCGCGATGAAGCAGCCCCCAATCTCCGCGCACCACCCTGGTGCCCGCCCTCATCCAGAAAAATCTTTCACCCCCTCTAGCACCGGTTTCTGACCCACTGGCCAAGTTTTTGCTTATAGCTGCCTCAGTTGTCTTTTTCCGAGTCAGTGATCATGTCCAGTTCCCCTCCTGTTCCGCGCTTGCAGTTGCAAGGCATCACCAAGCGCTACCCCGGCACCCTGGCCAACGACCGAATCGACCTGTGCATCGAGCCTGGGGAAATCCATGCGCTGCTGGGCGAAAACGGCGCGGGCAAAAGTACGCTGATGAAGATCATCTACGGCGTCACCCAACCCGATAGCGGCAGCCTGGTGTGGCAGGGCGAAGCGCTGAAAATGCGTGACCCGGCCATGGCCCGAAACCTGGGCATCGGCATGGTGTTCCAGCATTTCTCGCTGTTCGAAACCCTCACCGTGGCCGAGAACATCGCCCTGGCCATGGGCACCGAGGCCGGTACACCCAAGCAGCTCGAACCGAAAATCCGCGACGTCTCGCAGCGCTATGGCATGGCCCTGGAGCCCCATCGGCTGGTGCACAGCCTGTCGATTGGCGAACGTCAGCGGGTGGAGATCGTTCGCTGCCTGATGCAGGACATCAAGCTGCTGATCCTCGACGAACCGACCTCGGTGCTCACCCCGCAGGAGGCTGATGAGCTGTTCGCCACCCTGCGCCGCTTGGCGAACGAGGGCTGCAGCATTCTGTTTATCAGCCACAAGCTCGGTGAAGTGCGCGCCCTCTGCCAAAGCGCCACGGTGCTGCGCGGCGGTCGGGTATCGGGGCACTGCGTGCCGGCCGAGTGCTCGGACCTGGAGCTGGCCAAACTGATGGTCGGTGATGCCGAAGGGCTGGAAAGCAGCTATCCGAAAGTCAGCGGCGGCCGCGTGCGTCTGCGGGTCGACGACCTCAACTGGCACAACATCGACCCCTTTGGCACCTCGCTGAGCAATCTGCGCCTTGAGGTGCGCAGCGGTGAAATCGTCGGCATCGCCGGCGTGGCCGGCAACGGCCAGGACGAACTGCTGGCCCTGCTCAGCGGCGAGGTGCGTCTGCCCCGTGGCGAGCGTGAGCGCATCAGCCTGGATGATCAGCCGATTGCCAACCTGTATCCCGACGCCCGCCGTCAGCGCGGCCTGGCTTTTGTCCCGGCGGAACGCCTGGGCCACGGCGCGGTGCCGGATATGTCGCTCGCCGACAACGCCCTGCTCACCGCCTTCCAGCAAGGTTTGCTGAGCAAGGGCCTGATCAAGCGCGCCAAGGTGCTGGCCTTTGCCGAGGAAATCATTCAACGCTTTGCGGTGAAAACCCCGAATGCCGAGACACCGGCCCGCAGCCTGTCCGGCGGTAATCTGCAGAAATTCATCCTCGGCCGGGAAATTCTCCAGCAGCCGAAACTGCTGGTGGCCGCACACCCGACCTGGGGCGTCGACGTCGGCGCTGCAGCGGCGATTCACCGCGCCCTGATCGCCCTGCGCGATGCCGGCGCGGCGATTCTGGTGATCAGTGAAGACCTCGACGAGCTGTTCCAGATCAGCGACCGCCTCGGTGCCCTGTCCAGCGGCAGCCTGTCGCCCCTGGCCGCCACCGCCAGCACCACCCCGGCCGATGTCGGGCGCTGGATGGCCGGCCAATTCGCGCCGCAGGCGCCCCACCTTTCCCCCGGTTCCAGCGCCAGCAGCGCTGCCACCCTGAGCTGACGGAGCACCCCATGTTGTTATCCCTGGAACCGCGCGGCCAGCAATCACGCGCCATGCTCTGGCTGTCACCGTTACTGGCCGCCGTGCTGACGCTAGTGTGCGGCTCGTTGCTATTTTTAGTGCTGGGCCTGTCCCCAGTGAAAACCCTGCATACCCTGCTGATCGCGCCCATCAGTGACTGGTACGGCGTTTCGGAATTGCTGGTCAAAGCCCTGCCGATTCTGCTTTGTGCCTTGGGCCTGGCGGTGGCTTACCAGGCGCGCATCTGGAATATCGGTGCCGAAGGCCAGCTGCTGCTCGGTGCCCTGGCCGGCAGTGCCGTGGCGGTGCACATCATCGATTGGGAAAGTCGTTGGGCGCTGGTCTGGGTGCTGGTCGCCGGGACGTTCGCCGGTGCCGCCTGGGGCGGGCTGACGGCGTGGCTGCGCACGCAGTTCAACGCCAATGAAATCCTCACCAGCATCATGCTCAACTACATCGCCCTGAACCTGCTGCTGTACTTCGTCCATGGCCCGCTCAAGGACCCCGAGGGCTACAACTTTCCGCAATCGGCGATGTTCGGTGATATGGCCCGTCTGCCGCTGCTCAGCGACGACGGCCGTATGCATGCAGGCATCTATTTCGCCTTGCTGGCCCTGGTGGCGATCTGGGTGCTGCTGCAGAAAAGCTTTCTCGGCTTTCAGATCAAGGTGCTTGGCCTCGACCGCCGCGCCGCCGGCTTTGTCGGTTTCCGGGAAAAAAGCCTGGTGTGGTTTGCCCTGCTGGTCAGCGGCGCATTGGCCGGCCTGGCGGGCGTCAGCGAAGTGACCGGGCCGATTGGCCAACTGGTGCCGCAGGTATCGCCGGGGTACGGCTATGCGGCCATTACCGTGGCCTTTCTCGGCCGCCTCAACCCGCTGGGCATCGTGTTCGCCAGCCTGCTGATGGCGCTGCTGTATATCGGTGGCGAGAGCGCCCAACTGAGCCTCAACCTGCCCCAGGCGATTACCCAGTTGTTCCAGGGAATGATGCTGTTTTTCCTGCTCGCCTGTGACGTGCTGATTCTCTATCGGCCGCGGGTCAATGCGCGCTGGAAACGTCGTCTGGTCGCCACCCCGGCCGTCGCCTGAGCCCGAATAATTTGTGGAGCAACACCTGATGGATCTCGATCTGTTAAGCAACATCCTGTTCGCCATGGCCCGCACCGGCACACCGCTGCTGCTGGTGGCGCTGGGCGAGTTGATCTGTGAAAAAAGCGGCGTGCTCAACCTGGGGCAGGAAGGCATGATGCTGTTCGGCGCGGTGGTGGGGTTTATCGTCGCGTTCAGCACCGGCAGCCTGTGGCTGGGCGTACTGCTGGCGATTGCCGCCGGCATGCTGTTGTCGCTGCTATTTGCCGCGGTGGCCCTGGGCTTTAACGCCAACCAGGTGGCAACGGGTTTGGCCCTGACCATCTTCGGGGTCGGGCTTTCCTCCTTTATCGGCGCGGCCTGGGTGGGTAAACCGCTGGCCGGCTTCGAGCCCCTGGCGATTCCGCTGCTCAGCGAAATCCCGCTGATCGGGCGCATGCTGTTTGCTCAGGATGCGTTGATCTACCTGTCCTTCGCGCTGTTCGCTCTGGTCGCCTGGGTGCTGCTGAAAAGCCGCATCGGCCTGATCATCCAGGCCGTCGGCGAAAACCCCGACGCCGCCAGCGCCATGGGCCTGCCTGTACTGCGCGTACGCACTCTGGCGGTGATGTTCGGCGGAGCCATGGCTGGTTTGGCGGGCGGCTACCTGTCATTGGCCTACACCCCCATGTGGGCAGAAAACATGACCGCCGGCCGCGGCTGGATCGCCCTGGCTCTGGTGGTGTTTGCCAGCTGGCGGGTATTGCGCGTACTGCTCGGTGCCTACCTGTTTGGCTTGGCCAGCATCATTCACCTGGTCGCCCAGGGCATTGGCCTATCGGTGCCCTCCAACCTGCTGGCGATGCTGCCGTATGTGGCGACCATCCTGGTGCTGGTACTGCTGTCGCGCGACGCCATCAAGACCCGCTTGTTTGCCCCAGTGTCCCTTGGCAAGCCTTGGCAGCCTGGGCATTAAGAGCTCGCGGCTGAAGCCCCTCCCACAAGGAAGTGCGAACCATGTGGGAGGGGCTTCAGCCGCGATCACTTTCAAGCCAAACCGCGTCCCACAAAGGATAGTCGCCTAGTTTGCTTACCAAACCAGCGCGAAGCGGGTTGGCAACCACATATCGGGCAACGGTCAGTAAATCTTGCTCACGCCTGATCGCCCTGTCGTGATAGCCGTCTTGCCAGAGCGCTCCGGTTGTTCCGAGCAGGGCGTTAACCCGCCGCGCACTACGACCCTTAACCTGGCGCATCAACTGGTTCGCCGTACAATTACGCAACTCAACCAGCCAATGCAGATGGTCAGGCATGACCACCCAGGTTAGCGACTTAACCAGCCCCTCATCATGAGCACGGCGTAACTCGGCAACGACCAATCGACCTGGCGCAAAGCCCGAAAACAAAGGGCGCCGCCCCTGTACGGTAGCGGTTAACAGGTAGATACGGCCGGTTTCTGAAAACCTGCCCGCACGTAGGTCTGCTGATCTGGGCATTCCAATACCTAGCTAGAAATTGAGGTGGGGCTAAAGCAGGTTGCAGCCCATCCTCCAAAACGCAAAGCACCCAACGGCGGTTGATCCTGACCAGCCAGTTAGGTATTGTCGCACTGACTTTTGCTCAGACCGTTTGAAAACCGAGCGCAGTAGTTTTCATACGGTCTGGTACGAGACCTGGATCAGCAGACAGGGCAACACTGAGCTGGCTAACCTGAATCAACCTCAGAGGAGCCTGCTCAATGGCAGCTACCCGTATCTGGATCAAAAACCCTCTCGCCACTTTCACTGGCAATAGCCTCGACGCCGCTGGCGGCTTCGTGGTCGAAAACGGGGTGATCGCCGAAGTGCTCGGCGCCGGCCAGCAACCTTCCCGCCCGTGCGATTCAACCTTCGACGCCCGCGAACATGTGGTGCTGCCGGGGCTGGTCAATACCCACCATCACTTCTATCAAACCCTTACCCGTGCCTGGGGCCCGGTGGTCAATCAGCCGTTGTTTCCGTGGCTGAAAACCCTGTATCCGGTGTGGGCGCGCCTGACGCCCGAGAAGCTCGCACTGGCCACCAAAGTGGCGCTGGCCGAGCTGCTGCTGTCCGGTTGCAGCACGGCGGCGGATCACCACTATCTGTTCCCGGGCGGCCTGGAAAACGCTATCGATGTGCAGGTCGAAGTGGTGCGTGAATTGGGTATGCGCGCCATGCTCACCCGCGGTTCGATGAGCCTGGGCGAGGCCGATGGTGGCCTGCCGCCGCAACAGACCGTGCAAGAGGGCGAGGTGATTCTGGCCGACAGCCAGCGCCTGATCGAGCAGTACCACCAGCGCGGTGACGGCGCACAAATCCAAATTGCCCTGGCACCCTGCTCACCGTTCTCGGTGACCCAGGACATCATGCGCCAGAGTGCCGAGTTGGCCGAACGCCTGGATGTGCGTCTGCACACCCACCTGGCAGAAACCCTCGATGAAGAAGATTTCTGCCTGCAGCGTTTTGGTCTGCGTACCGTGGACTATCTGGACAGCGTCGGCTGGCTCAGCTCGCGCACCTGGCTGGCCCACGGCATTCACTTCAATCCGGATGAAATCGCCCGCCTGGGTGCGGCCGGTACCGGTATCTGCCATTGCCCGAGCTCGAATATGCGCTTGGCCTCCGGCATCTGCCCGACGGTGGATCTGGAAGCGGCCGGCGCGCCGATTGGTATTGGCGTCGACGGTTCGGCGTCCAACGATGGCTCCAATATGATTCTCGAAGCGCGGCAGGCTCTGTATATCCAGCGCCTGCGTTATGGCGCCGAGAAGATCACCCCGGAACTGGCGCTGGGCTGGGCCAGCAAGGGCTCGGCAAAGCTGTTGGGGCGCAGCGATATCGGTGAGCTGGCGGTGGGCAAACAGGCCGACCTGGCGTTTTTCAAACAGGACGAACTGCGTTTCTCCGGCAGCCATGACCCGGTTTCCGCCCTGCTGCTGTGCGGCGCAGACAAGGCCGACCGGATGATGATTGGCGGCGAATGGCGAGTGGTCGACGGGCAGATCGAAGGGCTGGATGTGCAGCAGTTGATTGCCGATCACCGCCAGGCGGCCAAGGAATTGATCGCCGGCTAAACGCATTTAGCCGCGATGTTTTAAAGATCAAAAACTCGCGGCTGACCGGTCCGGTACCCCGGTCAGCCGCGCGGCTGTTGCGCTTGCACCAGATCACAGCGTGCTTGTTCCGCCATGCACCAACAGCGCTCCTCCTCCTTTAAGCCGAACTCGCCCTGCCCCCGTTTTTAAGCGCCTGCAGCACTTAATTGTCCAGTTGGTCAATTTTTTGCAATCACTGACTCCAGCAACTCAAAAGAACAACGACACACACCACTGGAGCTTCATGCGCTATGCAGAACAAACTGAAAAAGCCCCTGCTGCGGACCCTGATCGCCGCGCTCGGTTTCAGCGCCACCCTGGGTGCCTCGGCTGCTGATCCTTTGAAAGTCGGCTTCGTCTATATCGGCCCGGTGGGTGACCACGGCTGGACCTATCAGCACGAGCAAGGCCGCAAGGAACTGGCGGCGGCGCTGGGCGACAAGATCGACACCAGCTTCGTGGAAAACGTACCCGAAGGCGCGGACGCCGAGCGCGTTATCCGCAATATGGCCAAGGGTGGCTACAAGCTGATTTACACCACCTCGTTCGGCTATATGAACCCGACCCTGAAAGTGGCCAAGCAATTTCCCGGCGTGATCTTCGAACATGCCACCGGCTACAAGCAGGACAAGAACATGGGCACCTACCTGGCGCGCACCTATGAAGGTCGCTATGTCGGTGGTTTCCTCGCGGCGAAAATGACCAAGACGAAAAAGGTCGGCTATGTCGCCTCGTTCCCGATTCCTGAGGTGATCCGCGACATCAACGCCATCCAGCTGGCCCTGGACAAGTACAACCCGGGCACTGAAATGAAAGTGGTGTGGGTCAACTCCTGGTTCGATCCGGGCAAGGAATCCGACGCCGCCAACGCCCTGATCGACCAGGGCGTGGACGTGGTGTTCCAGCACACCGACAGCCCGGCACCGATCCAGACTGCCGAACGTCGTGGCGTGTACTCGGTGGGCTATGCCTCCGACATGGCCCACTTCGGCCCGAAAGCGGTACTGACTTCCATCGTCAACGACTGGGGTCCGCACTACATCAAATCGACCCAGGCCGTCCTCGACGGCACCTGGAAACCGCAGGACTACTGGGGCGGTCTGGCGGATGGCACCGTCAAGTTGCCGATCAGCGACATCGTTCCGGCTGACGTGAAAGCCGAAGCCGAGAAGATCATTGCCGATATCAAATCCGGTGCCTTCCACCCGTTCACCGGCCCGATCAAGGACCAGAGCGGCGCAGTGAAAATCCCGGCTGGCGTAGTGGCTACCGAAGCTGAGCTGGCTTCGATGAACTACTACGTGGAAAACGTAAAAGCCGAGCTGCCGAAGTAAGTAATATCGCCATACAAGGGGCACCCCGGGGTGCCCCTTGCAAATCATCTGTCGTGCCGTCCCTGTTGCACAGAACCGCACACAAAGAACGGCTGAGCGCCGCTCTCTTCGCTATGGGTACGAGAAGACTCGCAGCAACAACCTTCTTGGAGCCACCATGCCCAACTCACTCCCTGTTATCGATATCGCCCCCCTGTATGCACACGACGACGCCGGCTGGCTGGCCGTTGCCCAGCAGATCGACGCCGCCTGCCGTGACTGGGGCTTTTTCTATATCAAGGGCCACCCCATCAGCCCTGCACGCATGGACGAATTATTGAGCGCAGCAAAAACCTTCTTCGCCAGCAGCGAAGTGGAGAAGCTGCGCATCGACATTACCCAAAGTGAGCATCACCGCGGCTATGGCGGCATCGCCACCGAACAGCTCGATCCGACCAAGCCCAGCGATCTGAAAGAAACCTTCGACATGGGCTTTCATATGCCCGCCGATCACCCTGAGGTGCTGGCTGGCAAACCGCTGCGCGGCCCCAATCGCCACCCCGAGCAGCTTGGCTGGGAAGCGCTGATGGAGCAGCACTACAGCGATATGCAGGAGCTGGCAAAAACCCTGCTGAGGGCCATGACCATTGCCCTGGGGATCGAGCGCGACTTTTTCGATGTGCGCTTCAACGAGCCCATCAGCGTGCTGCGCATGATCCACTACCCGCCGCGCCATACCGCCAGCAGTGCCGAGCAACAAGGGGCCGGCGCGCATACCGACTATGGCTGCATCACCCTGCTGTATCAGGACGATGCCGGCGGCTTGCAGGTGCAGAACGTGCAAGGCGAATGGATCGACGCGCCGCCTATCGACGGCAGCTTTGTGGTCAACCTTGGCGACATGATGGCGCGCTGGAGCAACGACCGTTACAAGTCGACCCCGCACCGCGTGATCAGCCCGCTGGGCGTGGATCGCTACTCCATGCCGTTCTTCGCCGAACCGCACCCGGATACGCAAATCAGCTGCCTTCCGGGGTGCTCGGATGAGAGCAACCCGCCGAAGTATCCGGCCACCACCAGCGTTGAATATCTGTTGTCGCGGTTTGCCGATACCTACGCCTATATCCGTGAGCAAGAGGCGCTTTAAAAGCATCGCGGCTGAAGCCGCTCCTACGAGATTGTGCAATCTGTAGGAATGGCTTCAGCCGCGATTGGCCCTCAGCCGCTATGCTGTGCCTCCTACCTCTGCAAACCGGAGCCGCACATGGCACAGACAAAATCCGCATTGATCATCGGTGCCTCGCGTGGCCTCGGGCTGGGCCTGGTGCAGCAGCTGCACGCCGATGGCTGGCAGGTGACGGCCAGCGTTCGCAGCCAGGCCGGCGTTGACGCGCTGCAGGCGCTGCCGGGGGTGAAGATCGAGCAACTGGATATCAACGACGGTGAACAACTCAGTGCCTTGCAAAAGCGCCTGCAGGGCCAGGTTTTCGATTTGCTGTTTATCAATGCCGGCGTCGCTGGCCCCTCCCATCAGTCGGTTGAACAGGCGACAGTCGAAGAGATCGGCCAGCTGTTTATGACCAACGCCATCGCCCCGATCCGCCTGGCCCAGCGTCTGGTCGCGCAGGTGAAAAAGCCCAACGGGGTACTGGCCTTTATGAGCTCGATTCTGGGCAGCGTAGCCATTCCCGAAGGCAACACCATGGCGCTGTACAAGGCCAGCAAGGCGGCGCTGAATTCGATGACCAATAGCTTTGTCTGCGAACTGCCGGATAGCCGCTTGACCGTGCTGTCGCTGCACCCGGGCTGGGTGCAAACCGATATGGGCGGGGAGAGTGCGCCGCTGGATATCAAGACCAGCTGCAAAGGGCTGGTGGACCAGATCAATGCCCAGGCCGGGAAAGGTGGGCATCGGTTTATTGATTACCAGGGTGAATCCATTCCTTGGTAACTCAGGTACCTCGCAGGAGCGGCTTTAGCCGCGATGCTTGTGACTTAAAGAGCATCGCGGCTAAAGCCGCTCCTACGAACCTGCGCGTTACAGCCCAATAAACGTCAGCATGAGAAACGTGGCAAACAAGGCAAAGTGGGTCATGCCTTCGATGGCGTTGGTTTCGCCGTCGTTAAGGTTGATGGCGGCGACTATCAGGGTGATAAACACCATCACCGATTGAATTGGCGTCATCGCCATGATGAACGGCTGGCCGGTGTACAGGGCAATGCCCTCCATCACCGGCACGGTGAGAATCACGGTCGACAGTGACGCACCCAGGGCGATGTTGACCACCGATTGCATGCGGTTGGCCATGGCCGCGCGCAGGGCGGTGAGAATTTCCGGAGCGGCGGAAATTGCTGCCACCAGCAGGGCGGCCAGTACCGGAGGCGCACCGGTGCCTTCCAGTCCCAGGTCGAGGGCTTTGGACATCACCTCGGCCAGGGCACCAATCACGATCACCCCCAAGACCAGCATGCTGATCGACAGGGTTTTGCTGTCGTGCTCTTGCTCCTCGGCAGTGGCGCGGCGTTTCTCCGGGTAGCTGTAGCTGAAGAAGTAACTGTGCGGCCCCACCTGCATGCGCAGGAACAGGGCGTAGAGCATCACCATCATGCCGATGGTGAACGCCGAATAGGCCTTCCACGAGCCCTCGGGAACAAACTCCGGCACCACCATGGAAATGCCCATGGCGGTGAGGATCATCACGCTGTAGCTCTTCGCCGAATCGTCGTTGTAGGGCTGCTCGCCATGCTTGATGCCGCCGATCAACGCGGCCAGGCCGAGGATGCCGTTGATATCCAGCATCACCGCCGAGTAGATGGTGTCGCGCACCAGGGTCGGCGAGGCTTCGTTGCTCATCATGATCGCCAGCACCACCACTTCCACCAGCACTGCGGCCGAGGTGAGGATCATGGTGCCGTAGGGGTCGCCCACTCGGTGCGCCAGCAGCTCGGCATGGTGGGCCACGCGCATCGAGGCGCAGATGATTGCCCCCACCAGCACCAGCGCCGCCGCCAGTGCCACACCCTGGCCGGAGTGCAGCAAGGTATGTTCCAGCGGGTAGGCAACGGCCGCCGCGACAATCGCGATCAGCAGCAGTTTTTCGTTCTTGAAATGGGCAAGCATGGGGTGTGGCAATCCGTGGCAACAAAATGTTGCCGCAGCTTAAGCGGCCCGGCTGCCACTGCCAACCGTAAGCGGCAAGAGGTTTGCACGATGAACAGGGCAACAATCTGTCTCGCTGGTCAGCTAAACTGCCCGGCAGATTTACTTCACAAGGTATTCACCCATGTACGACTGGCTCAATGCCTTGCCCAAGGCCGAACTGCACCTGCACCTGGAAGGCTCGCTGGAGCCGGAATTACTGTTCGCCCTGGCCGAACGCAACAAGATCGCCCTGCCCTGGAACGATGTCGAAACCCTGCGCAGCGCCTATGCGTTCAACAACCTGCAAGAGTTTCTTGACCTCTATTACCAAGGTGCCGACGTGCTACGCACCGAGCAGGATTTCTACGACCTGACCTGGGCCTACCTGCAGCGCTGCAAGGCGCAGAACGTGATTCACAGCGAACCCTTCTACGATCCGCAAACCCACACCGACCGCGGCATTCCTTTTGAAGTGGCACTCAACGGTATCGCCACCGCCCTTAAAGACGGTCGCGAACAGCTCGGCGTGGAAAGCGGCTTGATCCTCAGCTTCCTGCGTCACCTTTCCGAAGACGAAGCACAGAAAACCCTCGACCAGGCCCTGCCCTATCGCGACGCGTTTTTTGCCGTGGGTTTGGACAGCTCGGAATTGGGCCACCCGCCAAGCAAGTTCCAGCGCGTATTCGATCGCGCCCGTGGTGAAGGTTTCCTCACCGTTGCCCATGCCGGCGAAGAAGGTCCGCCGGAGTACATCTGGGAAGCGTTGGATTTGCTGAAAATTAGCCGTATCGACCACGGCGTGCGCGCCAGCGAAGACCCACGGTTGATGCAGCGCATCATCGACGAACAGATCCCGTTGACCGTCTGCCCGCTGTCCAACACCAAGCTCTGCGTGTTCGAACACATGGGCCAGCACAACATCCTCGACATGCTCGAACAGGGCGTTAAGGTGACGGTAAACTCCGATGATCCGGCGTACTTTGGTGGCTACGTCACCGAGAACTTTATGGCCCTGCACGAGCACTTGGGCATGACCCAGGATCAAGCTCAGCGCCTGGCGCAGAACAGTCTGGATGCGCGGTTGTTCAAGGGATAACGCTCGATCCCTGTGGGAGGGGCTTCAACCACGATGCTCTTGATCTTCAAAGCATCGCGGCTAAAGCCGCTCCTACCGGGTCTACGGTTTACCCGGTAACGGTCGAAGAACTGGCTCGCCGCGACAGCACCAACCAATCCAACACGCCAATCACCACCAGCGACATCCCCACCAGCGGGAACGCCACGCCCAGGGCGATGATGATGACCACCGCAGCTTTCCACAGCGGCAGGTCATGACGCAGCGGCGGCACACCCAGTCGGCCTTGTGGCCGACGCTTCCACCAGATCACCAGACCACTCACCGAACTGAGCAGAATCAGCAGGCACACGCCGAGCATAACCAGTTGGTTGGCCAGGCCGAACAGCTTGCCTTCATGCAACATCACCCCGGTTTCCACGCTCTTAGCCACCAGGTTGTAGTGCTGCCAGCGCACGTCGGTCAGCACCTGGCCGCTGTATTGGTCGATATGCAGGGTGGCGTCGTTGCGAGGATCATCGGCAAACAGGGCGATGGTGTACACACCGTCTTTGCCCTGCGGCAGGGTGATGCTGTAGCCGGGCTGCACGCCATTGGCTTGGGCGATATCCACAACCTGCTGCAAGGGAATCTGCCCCGTGGCTGCGGGCGTCATGTCGGCCATGTGGTGGCCGTTATGCGCAGCATGGGGATCGACAGCAAGTGGCGTGGAGGCCGGCAGCGGCGTGTTTTCTACCGCCCAGGCGACTGTCTGCGAATCGGCAGTATTCAGGCTGCGCGCCTCGACGCCGGATTTCGGCACGTCATTCCACATCGCCGCCGGAAACTGGTTCCAGACATCGGCAAAGCTCTTGCCCCAGAAGCCGGTCCAGGTCATCCCGGTGAGCAGCATAAACAGCAACAGCAGCGCGCCCCAGAAGCCGGTGACCGCATGTACATCGCGCCAGAACGGCCGACCACGGGCGGCCAGGCGCGGCCACAACACCCCGGCACCCCAGCGACCTCGGGGCCACCACAGGTACAGGCCGGACACCACCAGCACCACGCCCCAACCCGCCGCCAGCTCGACCAGGCGATCGCCGACGGTGCCTAACAGCAGCTCGCCGTGCAGCGCACGCGCCAGGGCTTGCAGATTGTTTTGCGCGTCCTGGCTGCCCAGCACGATGCCGCTGTAGGGATCGATAAACAGGTTGAGCTTGCGACCTGCCTCGCTCAGCACGAATTGCGCGCTGTGCCGCTCATCTACCGGCGGCAGGTACTGGCTGATCGTCGCCTGGGGATAAACCTCCTGCACCCGCGCCAGTTGCTGCTCGGCGCTGAGCAGCTGGCCAATCGGATTGACCTGCAGCAGATCGGCGTACATCAGGTTGTCGAGCTGGGGTTTGAACAGATAAATGATGCCGGTCAGGGACAGGACGATCATAAAAGGAATGACAAACAGGCCGGCATAGAAGTGCCAGCGCCAGGCCTGGTTGTAGAACGACACAGGAGCCTTGCTCATAGGTGCGCCCCCGGCGTTCAGTTTTTGTGTTGGGACATATCGTGCTGTTCGGCCGGCGCTTCTTTCTGCACGGCCACTTGCACGGTCACCTCACCGGCCTTTTCGAAATGCAGGGTCAGCGGGAAGCGCTCGCCGTCCCTGCCCTGCTGTTTCAGGTTGAACAGCATCACGTGGTAGGCCATGGGCGCAAAGGTGGCTTCGCCGCCCGCCGGCACGGTGACGAACTGCACCTGCTGCATTTTCATCAGGCCGTTCTGGTCGATGTGCTCATGCATCTCGGCCTTGCCGGCTGCCGGGGTGTCGACCGAGAGCAGACGATCCGCGCTGGCACCTTTGTTGTGGATGATGAAATACACCGCTGCGGTGGGTGCCGTCGGCGGCATTTCACGCGACCAGGGGTGGTCGATATGCAGCTCGCCCACTTCGTATTCATGGGCCATAGCGGCAAAGGACAGGCTCAACACGGCAACAGCAGTGAACAGTGATTTAAACCAACGCATAAGAATTCTCCGAACAGTCGAAAGACGACGACAACACACAGGAACAGACAGCAGCGAACCTGGATTCAGAACGGAGAGGCGCGGGGATTGGCCGAGGGCCAGGAGTATCGGGGAGGGGCTTTGCGCTGTGGTTCCCAAGCGGGAAGCCGGTCACGGCGTGCGGGCAGCAACCAGCTCAGGCAGAACAGCAGGGCCAGGCCGAGGCCGACGGCACCGCACAGCGGACAACTGAAGGGGGTGGTGGCGCTGGCGTCGTTGACCGAGCCGCTGCCGGAATCGAGCGTCGGGCCGGCGCTGTTGTCCGCCGAACAGAAGGCCCCACCCACACCGTTCAGGCTCAGGCCGAGCAACTGACCATGGCCAATGCCGCAGGCGAGCACATTGAACAGCACGCTGAAGTACAGCAGCCAGGCCATTAACGAGCGATTGGTAAGGGTGGGTTTCATGGCCGCGACTCTACCACCGCGATGGGCGATGGCAAGGTCCGCTTTGCCGCATAGGCGCTGATCAGCGCAATGCTCAATGGGGTTTGGCATCAAGAAGTTGGCTACAGCGCTGTTGGATAAATTCACGCAGCAGGTACACCGTTTTGCTCAGTTGGGCGCGATGGGTGCAGATTAGGTTAAGTGCCGCCGGCTCGCCACGCAGCTCAGGCAACAACACCTTGAGGCGCCCGGCCTGCACATCGGCGGCCACATCCAGCCAGGATTTGTACATCACACCACGCCCGGCCACGCCCCAACGGCGCACCACGTCGGCATCGTCGCTGACCTGATTGCCCCCCACCGTCACGCTGAGCTCGCGCTTGCCATCGAGGAAACGCCAGCGCTCATGCAAACGCCCGCCGAGCATGTACAGCAGGCAGTTGTGCTGGGCCAGTTGATCGACGCGCTGCGGCTCGCCGTGCTGCTGGATATAGGCCGGCGAGGCACACAGCACCCGGCGGTTGCTGGCGGCCAGGGGCAGGGCCACCAGGCTGGAATCTTCCGGGGCTCCGTAACGAATGGCGATATCCACCGGCTGGCGAAACAGGTCGGCGTTGCGGTCACCGAGCAGAAGGCGCACATGCAGCAGCGGGTGCTCCAGCTGAAACTCGTCGAGCCAGGGCAGCAGCACATTGCGGCCGAAATCCGAGGGCGCGGAAATCTGCAGCACCCCACTAATGTCTACCTTCCTGCCCGCCAATTGCTGCTGTGCTTCGTCTAGGCTTTGCAGAGCTGCACGGGCGTAGCCCATGAATTGCTCACCTTCGGGGGTCAGTCGCAGGCTGCGGGTGGAACGCGCGAACAGGCGCACCTCCAGCTGCTGCTCCAGACGTTTGAGCGCCGCACTGGCCACCGCAGGCGACACATCCAGATCGCGCGCCGCCGCCGACAGGCTGCCGAGGTCAGCGGTACGTACAACGATTTGCAGGTCATCCAGGCGCAGCATGGTCGGGTCCTTGGCGAGGCGATTGTCAACGTTTGGTTGAAAGAGCCTCAGCTTCTACGCGGTTTTTCCCGCCAATGAAATAGCCGACCATGCTGCCCAGCCATTGCCTCACTTTTTTCGGAGCCGTCATATGAAAGCCATTGCCTACTACCAACCCCTGGCCATCGACAACGAAGCCGCCCTGCAGGACATCGAACTGCCCGCCCCCACCCCACTGCCCCGCGATCTGCTGGTGGAAGTACGGGCGATTTCGGTGAACCCGGTGGATACCAAGATCCGCAAGAATGTGGCACCAGAGAATGGCGAACCCAAGGTACTGGGCTGGGACGTGGCCGGCGTAGTGAAGGCGGTCGGCAGCGAAGTCAGCCTGTTCAAGGTCGGCGACAAGGTGTTCTACGCCGGTGCCCTGAATCGCGCCGGGGCCAATAGCGAGCTGCATGTGGTGGACGAACGCATCGTCGGCCATATGCCGAAGAACCTCAGCTTTACCCAGAGCGCCGCGCTGCCGCTGACCGCCATCACCGCCTGGGAATTGTTGTTCGAACGCCTGCAGGTGGTGCCCGGCAATAGCGGCAAGAAGCACAGCCTGTTGATCGTGGGTGCTGCGGGTGGCGTGGGTTCGATTCTGGTGCAGCTTGCGCGTCAATTGACCGACCTGACCGTGATTGGCACCGCCTCCCGTGCCGAAACCCAGGACTGGGTGCGCGAGCTGGGTGCCCACCATGTGATCGACCACAGCAAACCCCTGGCCGAAGAGTTGAAGCGCATCGGCGTCGGTCAGGTCACCCATGTAGCCAGCCTGACCAACACCGATCAGCACCTCGATCAACTGGTCGAAGCCCTGGTGCCACAAGGCAAGCTGGCCCTGATCGACGACCCGAAAAGCCTCGACGTGAGCAAGCTCAAACGCAAGAGCCTGTCGCTGCATTGGGAGTTTATGTACACCCGCTCGCTGTTCGAGACCGCGGATATGATCGAACAGCATCGCCTGCTCAACCAAGTGGCCGAGCTGATCGACGCCGGCACCCTGAAAACCACGGTGGGCGAGCACTTTGGCAGCATCAACGCCGCCAACCTGCGGCGTGCCCATGCCCTGCTGGAAAGCGGTAAGGCCAAGGGCAAGATTGTCTTGGAGAGTTTCTAAGCGATACGCCGACACGCGGCCGGATTCGACCGCGTGTCGCTCAACTGATGTCGGTCAAAGAAAATTCACCCACGGCGACTAGACTGCAAATTCCTCGACATCTACCCACTGCAGGAGGCAGGCATGAAAATCCTTGTTCGTACGCTCTCCACGCCACAAGGTCCGCTTTGGCAAGTTCGCATGGACCAGCATGCGGTGAGTTTTCGCAGCGAGGCGCAAGCCCGCGAATTCGTGACCACCCTGGAAGCCCGTCTGAAAGCCCCGCACCACCTTCCGCAATTTGAACAACGCGCCGCCGGCTAAGCCTGCGGCCCGTTCTGCGTGCCGTTACAAAACACCAAACGGCACGCTCTTCGCACTACGCGCAGTCAACTGCGCCAGCACCACGGCCAATACCCCACAGCCGCTGATCACCAGCGCCATCGGCATGGCCGTGCCGTCGTGCAATACCCCCACCAGGCTGGCCGCACCGGCCGCCACGCTGAACTGCAAACAGCCGAGCATCGCCGAGGCGCTGCCGGCATGGCTGCCCTGCCCCGCCATGGCGCAGGCCGACGCATTGGGAATAATGCAGCCCAAGCTGGCGATAAAGCAGAACAGTGGCAGCATCAAGGGCAACAGATGCGTTGGTTTGAAGGCAGTTACCGCCAGCAGAATCAGACCAAACAACAGATACAGCCAGATAATGCGCACCAGCCAGTAACCCGGTCCGTGGTGGCGCAGCAGCCGTGCATTCACCTGCGCGGTGAGAATAAAGCCCGCCGCATTGCCGCCAAATAACCAGCCGTAGTGCTCCGGCGGCACGCCGTACAGCTCGATAAAAACAAAGGGCGAGCCGGCGATATAGGCAAACATACCGGCCATGGCCACGCCGCCCGTCAGCGCGTGGCCTATAAATTGGCCATCACCGAGCAAGCGCCAATATTGGCCAAATGCTCCGCGCAGCGGCGGCCGAGGGCCGGCTGGAATGGTCTCCGGCAACCACAGCGCCACCCCCAGCAGGCACAGCACGCTAAAACCGGTGAGACAGTAGAAGATCGACTGCCAGCCAAACAGATTAAGCAGCACACCGCCGCCAAAGGGTGCCAGGATCGGCGCCACACCCATCACCAGCATCAATTGGGAGAAGGCTTTGGCCGAGGCCAGCGGGTCGCAGAGGTCACGAATCACCGCCCGGGAAATCACCATACCGGCACAGCCACCGAGTGCCTGAACGAAACGTGCGCCGATCAGCCATTGCAGATTGGGTGCCATGGCGCAGGCAAACGAAGCCAGGGTGAACAGCACCACGCCGATCAGCAGCGGCAGGCGCCGGCCAAAGCGGTCGGTCAGCGGACCATAAACCAATTGGCCGATGGCCAGGCCGCTGAAATAGGCAGCCAGAGTGAGCTGGATATGCTCGACGTCGGTACCGAAGGCATGGGCCAGGGTTGGAAAGCTCGGCAGGTAGAAGTCGATGGCCAAGGGGCCGAAGGCGCTCAGGGCACCGAGAATCAGCAAAATACGTAAATTCATGAACGGTCCGGCGGCGGAAGAAAACGCGGCCGACGATGGTACACCAATAGCAGGCTAACGATCTCACCACAAAGATCAAAGGCATCGCGGCTAAAGCCCCACAGGGATAGTGCGCTTTTGTGGGGGGGCTTTAGCCGCGAGCTTTTAACAAGCAGCGCTAATGTGCGTCCGGATTATCCGCTGGCTTCGGTTTTTCCTTGCTCAACTTCGCCGAGGCCGTTTCCACCAGCAGGTAGAACATCGGAATCACGAAGGTCGCCAGCAAGGTCGCCGCCAGCATGCCGCCGATCACCCCGGTCCCAATCGAGTGGCGGCTGGCCGAGCCGGCACCGGTGCTGATGGCCAAGGGTACGCACCCGAGGATAAACGCCAGCGAGGTCATCACGATCGGCCGGAAACGCAGCTTGGCCGCTTCCAGTGCCGAGTCGTAGATGCTCATGCCCTCGGAGCGACAGAGCACGGCGAACTCGACGATCAGAATGGCGTTTTTCGCCGCCAGGCCGATCAGGGTCACCAGCCCGACCTGGAAATACACGTCGTTCTGAATGCCGCGCAGCCACACCGCCAGAATCGCGCCGAACACCGCAAAGGGCACGGCCGTTACCACCGCCACCGGCAAGGTCCAGCGTTCGTACTGGGCGGCCAGAATCAGGAACACCATGACCAGACCGAAGACGAACGCCATGCTGCCCGAACCCTGGGACGCCAGTTCCTGATAGGCCTGGCCGATCCAGCCCAGGGTGTAGTCAGCGCCCAGCGTTTCGTCAGCCACTTCCTGCATGGCTTGCAGCGCCTGCCCTGAGCTGTAGCCCGGCGCCGGCCCCCCCAGCACTTTGGCGGCCGGATAGACGTTGAAGCGCGCATAGCTGTCCGGACCGAGGATGCGTCGTACGCTGACCAGCGACGACAGCGGAATCAGCTCGGAGGTAACGGTCGACCGCACATACACCTGGCTCAGGTCTTCGGGCTTGCGGCGGAACTCCGCCTCAGCCTGCAAGCTCACCTGCCAGGTACGGCCATACAGGTTGAAGTCGTTGACGTAGTAGCTACCGAAGGTGGTCTGCATGGCGGTGAATACATCGTTGATTGGCACCCCCAGGGCACGGGCTTTGGTGCGATCCAGATCGATGTAGTACTGCGGCACCTCGGCGTTGAAGGTGGTATTCACCCCCGCCAGTTCCGGGCGCTTGGCCGCCGCTGCCATAAACTTGTGGACCATCTGTTCCAGTTGTTCGCTGCTGCCGCCGCTGCGGTCCTGGATATAGGCTTCGAAGCCGCCGGTGGTGCTCATACCGGTAATGGGCGGCGGGTTGAAGGTCATCACCATGGCGTCTTTCTGCGACGCGCCCATGGCCATAAAGGCGCGTGGCAGATTGCGCGCGTCCAACTCATCGGTGGTGCGCTCGCTCCAGTCCTTCAGCGGAATAAACGACACCCCGGCGTTGCTGCGGGTACCGAAGGTGAGTACGTCGAAACCGGCGAAGGTCACCACGTCCTGCACCGCCGGATGCTTCATCAGTTGTTCGGTAACGTCGCTGGTGACCGTTTCGGTACGGGTAAGCGACGCCGCAGACGGCAGGAAGTAGGCGTTGAGCACATAGCCCTGGTCTTCGTCCGGCACCAGCGAGCCAGGCACCCGACCAAACAGCACCACCATCAGGGCGATCATGCCGCCGAACAGCAGCAGGCCGATTACCGAGCGTTTGAGAAAGAACACCACCCCGCGGCTATAGCCGGCGGTGGCCTTGTCGAAGAAGCGGTTGAACCAGCGGAACGGCGCCGCCGGTTCCTTGTGCTCCGGCTTGAGCAGCAGGGCGCAAAGGGCCGGCGACAGGGTTAGCGCCACCAGCCCGGAGACCGCCACCGACACCGCAATGGTGATGGCGAACTGTTTATACATCTGCCCGGCCAACCCGCCGAGAAAGCCCACCGGAATAAATACCGCACAGAGCACCAGGACAATGGCAATGATCGGCCCGGTCACCTCCTCCATGGCCTTGATCGCCGCCTCCCGGGGGGGCAGCTTCTCCGTGCGCATCACCCGCTCGACGTTCTCCAGCACCACGATGGCGTCATCCACCACGATACCGATGGCCAGCACCAGACCGAACAGGGTCAGCAGGTTGATAGAGAAACCGAGCAAATACATGCCGGCAAAGGTGCCGATCAACGACACCGGAATCGCCAGCACCGGAATCAGCGTGGCGCGCCAGTTCTGCAGAAAGACAAACACCACCAGCACCACCAGCAGCAGGGCCTCGAAGAAGGTGTGGATAACCTCTTCGATGGAGACCTTCACAAACTTGGTGGTGTCGTAGGGAATCTTGTAGGTCATCCCCGAAGGGAAGCGCTTGGCCAGGCGCTCCATGGTCTCGTTCACCGCCTTGGCGGTATCCAGGGCATTGGCACCGGGCTGCAGATAGATACCAAAGGCCGCGTTCTGCTGACCATTGAGGCTGGTCATCAGCGAGTAGTCCTGAGCCCCCAGCTCCACGCGCGCCACATCCTTGAGCAGCAGACTGGCACCGGTGGTATCGGAACGCAGAATGATGGTCTCGAACTCTTTCGGATCAGCGAAACGGCCCTGGGTGGTCACCGTATAGGTGAAGTCCTGCTCTTGCGTCAGCGGTTGGCGGCCAAAACTGCCCGCCGCGAACTGCGAGTTCTGCTCCTGAATGGCATTGACCACATCGGTAGGCGTGAGGTTGTACTGCGCCAGCTTGTCCGGCCGCAGCCAGATGCGCATGGAATAGTCCTTGGAACCGAACTGACTGGCATCACCCACGCCCTTGAGGCGTTTGAGCTCGTCGATCACGTTGATCAGCGCATAGTTGCTGATATAGATCGGGTCCCGCGAACCGTCCGGCGAATACAGGGTGATTACCTGCAGGATGTCGGAGGATTTCTTCTCCACCTTCACCCCTTGCCGACGCACTTCTTCCGGCAGTTTGGCCAGGGCCGCCTGCACCTTGTTGTTGACGTCGATGGTGGCCTGGTCCGGATCGGTGCCGACCTGAAAGTACACATTGAGACTCATGGCCCCGCTGCTGTCGGAGTTCGACAGCTGGTAGATCATGTTCTCCACGCCGTTGATTTCCTGCTCCAGCGGTGCCGCCACGGTTTCGGCGATCACCTGGGAACTGGCCCCCGGGTAACTGGCGCTTACTGCCACCTGCGGCGGAAGGATTTCCGGGTACTGGGAAATCGGCAGCGAGCGCATGGCCGCCAGCCCGGCAAGCACGATGACCACGGAGATCACCGTGGCGAAGATAGGACGATCAATAAAGAAGCGAGAAATCACGGCAACGCTCCTTAGGACTGTTTCGCAGGTTGTTCGCTAGCCGCTTTGGCCTCGCTGGCTTTCACCGGTGATTCCGGGCGGACCTTGAGCACGCCCTCGACAATCACCTTGTCGCCGACGTTGACCCCGGACTCGATCACCCAGCGACCCTCCGAAGTGGGCCCGGTGCTGACCTGCCGTGCATGGGCGATGCCCTGCTCGTCGACCACATAGACAAACGTGCCCTTAGGCCCCTGCAGCAACGCACGCTCTGGCACGGTGATCGCATTGGCGCGGGTCAGGCCCTTGATCACCACCCGCATGAACTGCCCCGGCAACAGGTTCTGGTTGGGGTTGGGTACCACGGCCCGCGCGCTGACAGTGCCGGTACCGGTGCTGACGAAACTGTCGGTGAAGTCCACCCGCCCTTCCAGCGGGTAATCGCTGCCATCGCCGAATTTGAGTTGGGCGAACAGCTTGCCATCGCCAGGCATCGACACCTTGCCGCTCTGCACCCCTTCGCGCAGGCGCTCAGCGGCGGTGTCCGGGTAGGCAAAGTTGACGTACAGCGGGTCCAGTTGGGTGAGCTGGGTCAGCAAGCTGGCGTTGGCGTCGGAGGCCACCACCAGGCTGCCTTCGGATACCGTCTGTTTGCTGGTGATACCGGAGATCGGTGCCACAACGGTGGTGTAACCGAGGTCGATCTGGCTGGTTTCCACATCGGCCTTGGCGGCTTCGACGTTGGCCTTGGCCTGCTCGAAGTTGGAGATGGCGTTATCCAGCTCGCTTTCGCTGGCAAAGCCTTTTTTCTGCAGCTCGCGAATACGCTTGAGGTCGCGGTCGGTCTGGCGATAGCGCGCCTGCGCCTGGGCCAGGGCACCATTGGCGCGCATCAGCGCCGCCTCGTAGGGCCGAGGGTCGATGCGAAACAGCACCTGGCCGGCTTTGACCTTGCTGCCTTCCTCATAAGTGCGCTGCTTCAGAATCCCGCTGACCTGCGCCCGCACCTGTACTTCCCGATAACCTGCCGTGCGCCCGGAATACTCCAGCACGATGGGGAAGGTTTCCGCCTTGGCCACTTCCACTGTCACTTCCGGTGGCGGCGGTGCCGGTGCCGCAGGTGCATCGGCAGCACGGCTGGCGGAGCTGAACAGGGTTACGGTTATCAAGGAAAGGGGCACGACAAACGAAGACAAGGCGTACGGCATAACGGTCTCCATGACCAAGCGCATCGGAAAATAAAGTCGATCCAGAGCTGGTCGATACATACAGGAGTGTTTGTAAAGCCCCCACAGGCACTACAATGCCCCTCACGCCCCGCTCTAACTGAAAAAGAGCCTAGACAGAATTAGCCCATCCGCCATGCGAAGAACCAAAGAAGAAGCAGAGAAAACCCGCAGCGCCATCTTGCTGGCTGCGGAAATGCTGTTTCTGCAAAAAGGCGTGGGCCACACCACCCTCGAGCAGATCGCCAAGACCGCCGAGGTCACCCGCGGTGCGGTGTACTGGCACTTCGAAAACAAAGCCCACCTGTTCCACGAAATGCTCAACCGGGTGCGTCTGCCGCCGGAGCAGATGGCCGAGCTGCTTTCTGCCGACAACCAGCGCGAACCGCTGCAGACCCTGCGGGACATCTGCGTGGATGCGCTGGTCAACCTGGTCCACGACGGGCAAAAGCGGCGGATCATGACCATCCTGCTGTTTCGCTGCGAATTCACCGATGACCTGCGCGAAGCCGAAGACCGCCACAACGCCTTCGTCCGGCAATTTATCGAGCTGTGCGAAGCGCTGTTCCAACGCGCCGCCGAACAGCAGCACCTGCATCCGGCGATGACCCCGCGCCTGGCCGCGCTGACCTTGCATGGCATGGTCATCGGCCTGTTCAGCGACTACCTGCGCGACCCCGAGCTGTACCGCCCCGAGCACGAAGCGGGGGCGATGATTGACGCGATCTTCCGCGGCCTGGCCCGCGAGTGGCCGCTGAGCAACTAACCTAGGGATATCTGCCGGCGGGAGAGCCTGACCATGCGTGTCTTTGTATTGATCTGGATGCTGCTGATTTCGGCGCTTGCCCAGGCCGAATTCGCCGATGCGCCGACGCCGCAATCCGACGGTTATGGGGTGCTGATCATTTCCCGCGAACGGCTGGAAGTGGGCAGCCCCTGCGATATCGGGCTGTACCTGCAGGATCAATTGGCGGCGCGGCTTTGGCAGGGCCAATCGGTGGCGTTCAACCTGCCGCCCGGGGCCATTTCTGTGCGGTTGGGGTTGTTGGGACCTGGGGTGTGTTCGCCGGGGATCAGTCAGACCAGCAGTATTTCGGTGGATCTGATTCCGGGGGAGATTCGGCGGTATCGGATTGGCTTGAATACCACGGGGTTGTATTTGTTGCAGTCGCCGCCGCTGAATCAATAAACGTGTTGTGTTGCTTCCAGATCAAGACCGGCCCTACGTTTGCTTTTCACCTTCGCGCCTGGATCCCAGCCTGCGCTGGGATGACGGTGAATGGCGCAAAATCCCCTGTCCCCAGCCCAAACCTAAGCAATCAGCCCTTGACCTTCCCCAGGGGTCAAGGTTGATCCTCTAGGCGAACTCAATGGAGATCGCCCCATGTCCAGCCCTCAAGCCTTCGACCTGCCCATCCAGGGCATGACCTGCGCCGGTTGCGCCGGCCGCGTCGAGCGCGCTTTGCAAAAGGTCCCCGGCGTCCAGCAAGCCAGCGTCAACCTGGCCACCGAACAAGCCCGCGTCGAGGCCAGCGCCGACGCCCTGCCCCACCTGATCGAAGCCGTGCAAAGCGCCGGTTATCACGTCATCACCCATCGCCTGGAACTGGCCATCAGCGGCATGACCTGCGCCAGTTGCGCCGGCCGTATCGAACGCGCCCTGGCCCAGCTGCCCGGGGTAAGCAGCGTCAGCGTCAACCTGGCCACCGAACGCGCCCATCTCGAACTGATCGGTATCAGCGACACAGCCGCACTGCTGGCGGCCGTAAAAACCGCTGGCTATAGCGCTAGCCTGATCAGCGCCGCCCGGCCCGAGCAAAACCCGCAGCGCCTGTTGCAGCGCCAACGCTGGGCCGTTATCGCCGCCATCGTGCTGTCGTTGCCGCTGCTGACACCGATGCTGTTGGAGTGGCTCGGTGTGCACTGGATGCTCCCTGCCTGGGTGCAGTTCGCCCTGGCCACACCGGTGCAGTTCGTCCTCGGCGCACGTTTTTATGTCGCCGCTTACAAGGCCGTGCGCGCCGGTGCCGGCAATATGGATTTGCTGGTGGCCCTGGGCACCAGCGCGGCCTATGGCCTGAGCCTGTATCAATGGTGGTCGGCACCGGCCGGGGCCATGCCCCATCTGTACTTCGAAGCTGCTGCCGTGGTGATCAGCCTGGTGCTGCTCGGCAAATACCTCGAAAGCCGCGCCAAACGCCAGACCGCCAGCGCCATCCGCGCCCTCGAAGCGTTGCGGCCGGACAGCGCCGTGCGCTGGCGCGATGGGGTGGAAGAACGGGTGGCAATCACTGACATCCAGCTCGGCGATCTGATTGTGGTGAAACCCGGCGAACGCTTTGCCGTCGATGGCGAGGTGGTTGAAGGCCAGAGCCATGCCGATGAAGCCCTGATCACCGGCGAAAGCCTGCCGCAAGCCAAAGAGCCCGGCGACCGGGTTACTAGCGGAGCCATCAATGGCGAAGGCCGTTTGCTGGTACGCACCCAGGCCCTCGGCGGTGAAACCGTATTGGCGCGCATCATCCGCCTGGTGGAAGACGCCCAGGCCGCCAAGGCACCGATCCAGAAACTGGTGGATCGGGTCAGTCAGGTGTTCGTCCCCGTGGTGATCGGCACCGCCCTGCTGACTCTGACTGGCTGGCTGTTGGCCGGTGCAGGCCTGGAAACCGCGCTGCTCAATGCCGTGGCCGTGCTGGTGATCGCCTGCCCCTGCGCCCTTGGCCTGGCTACGCCCACGGCGATCATGGCCGGCACCGGTGTGGCGGCCAGATACGGGATTCTGATCAAGGATGCCCAGGCCCTGGAAATCGCCCACAAGGTCAGCGTGGTGGCCTTCGACAAAACCGGCACGCTGACCTCTGGCAGTCCGCAGATCGTCCATCTGCAGGCCAGCCAGGACGACTCGCAATTGCTCAGCCTGGCCGGTGCCCTGCAACAAGCTAGCGAGCATCCCCTGGCCAAGGCGGTGTTGCAGGCCTGCCGGGAACGCACGCTGCCGCTGCCGGCAGTGACCGCTACTCGCGCCCTCCCTGGCCGCGGCATTGCCGGCTCGGTCGACGGTCGCGAGCTGGCCCTGGGCAACCGTCGGCTGCTGGATGAAAGTCAGCTGCCGGGCGAGCATTTCGCTGCCCAGGCCAGCGCCTGGGAAGCCGAGGGACGCACTTTGTCCTGGCTGCTGGAGCTAAAGCCGACACCGCAGGTGCTGGGTCTGCTGGCCTTTGGCGACAGCCTGAAACCTGGCGCGGCAGAGGCCATCGCCACCCTGCGCCAACGGCAGATCGCCTGCCACCTGATCAGCGGTGACAACCAGGGCAGTGCCCAGGCGGTAGCCAAGGTACTGGGCATCGACTCGGTGCATGCCCAGGTGCTGCCTGGGGATAAATCAGCGCTGGTCAACGGCCTGAAACAGCACGCCACCGTGGCCATGGTGGGTGACGGTATCAACGATGCCCCGGCCCTGGCGGCGGCCGACGTCGGCATCGCCATGGGCGGCGGCACCGATGTGGCCATGCAGGCCGCCGGCATCACCCTGATGCGTGGCGACCCACGCCTGGTGCCAGCCGCGCTGGAGATCAGCCGGCGCACCTATGCCAAGATCCGCCAGAACCTGTTCTGGGCCTTTATCTACAACCTGGTGGGCATTCCCCTGGCCGCCTGCGGTTTGCTCAACCCGATGCTGGCCGGCGCGGCGATGGCGCTGTCGAGCGTCAGCGTGGTGAGTAACGCGCTGCTGCTGAAACGCTGGAAACCCGACTTTGAGGAGACGTCCGAATGAATATTGGCCAAGCGGCAAAACGCTCGGGCCTGAGCGCCAAGATGATCCGCTACTACGAGAGCATTGGGCTGTTGCAGCCGGCCCATCGCAGTGAAGCCGGCTACCGCCACTACCAGCCGCAGGACCTGCACACCCTGGCCTTTATCAAGCGCTCGCGCGACCTGGGGTTTTCCCTGGAGGAAGTGGGCAAGCTGCTGACCCTCTGGCAAGACCGCCAACGCGCCAGCGCCGACGTCAAGGCCCTGGCCCGCGACCATATCGATGCCCTGAACCGCAAGATCGAGGAACTCAGCAGCCTGCGCGACACCCTGCAGGAGCTGGCACAACACTGCCACGGCGACGACCGGCCGGATTGCCCGATATTGAAGGATTTGGAGAAGGGCTGTTGCGCGTAATACATCTCTCGTAAGAGCGGCTTTAGCCGCGATGCTCTTAAACAATCAACTGCATCGCAGCTAAAGCTGCTCCTACAGGAATGGTGTGAGGCTTACGCCTGCGATTGCAGGTAATTTTCCAGGCCGATACGGTCAATCAGCCCGAGCTGCTGTTCCAGCCAATAGGCGTGGTCTTCCTCGGTGTCCTGCAGTTGCAGAATCAGGATGTCGCGGCTGATGTAGTCCTTGTGGGTTTCGCACAGGGCCACGCCTTTGCTCAGGGCGGCGCGCACTTCGTATTCCAGCTTGAGGTCGGCGCGCAGCATGTCGGGCACGGTGGAGCCGGGGAACATGGGTTTGGCGGTCATGTCCGGAGTGCTTTCCAGAAACAGGATGCGCTGCAGCAGGGCGTCGGCGTGCTGGGTCTCTTCTTCCATCTCATGGTTGATGCGTTCAAAGAGTTTGTTGAAGCCCCAGTCCTGGTACATGCGCGAATGCAGGAAGTACTGGTCACGGGCGGACAGCTCGCCGCGCAGCAGATCCTTGAGGTATTCGACGACTTCGTTATTGCCCTGCATTGCGAGTTCCCCGCACAAAAAACCGAAGGCGAAAGCTTCGGCCGACAATACTAGCCGGTCAAGCCCGGCGTTTGGGCAACACCGTCACCGCCAGGCCGACGAAGACCAGCGCGCAGGCCAGCCAACTGAGTGGACTGAGCTGCTCATCAAGCAGCAACCAACCGGCCAGCAGCCCGGAAACCGGCACCGCCAGGGCAAACGGTGTGACCACACTGGCCGGATAGCGGCGCAGCAGAAAGCTCCAGATGGCAAAGCCGACGGTGGTGGCGAGGAAGGCAATAAACAGCAGTGCGGCAATACCACGCAGGCTCAGATGGCTCAGGGCAAAGCTGATTGCCGCCGGTCCTTCGAACACATAGGAAAGCGCCAGCAACGGCAGCGGCGGGATCAGACTGATCCAGCAGATCAAGCGCAGCATATCGGTAGCTCCCGAGCGCTTGGTGGCGATATTGGCGCAGGCCCACATCAGCGCCGCAAACACCACCAGGGCAAATGCCAGGAGGCTATCGCCGAATGGCCGCTGCCAACCGATCAGCACCAGGCCACCGGCCGCCAGGGCCAGACCGGCCAGGGCGCGGTGGCTGGGACGTTCGCCGAGCATCACGGCGGCAATCAGAATGGTGAAAAACACCTGACTCTGCAGCACCAGCGACGACAGCCCCGCCGGCATGCCCAGGTGCATGCCGACAAACAGCACGCCGAACTTGAACACCCCGAGCAGCAAACCGATCTGCACAATCCGCCACAAGGGTGCCGGCATCGGTCCGCGTAAAAAAAGCAAGGGCAGCGCCGCCAGGGCAAAGCGCAGGGCGCAGAACAGCAGCGGCGGGAAATCCTGCAGGCCCACCTTGATCACCACAAAGTTCACACCCCAGATCAGGGTGACCAGCAAGGCAAGCAAGGCGTGGCGTAACGGCATGGCGAAGCTCCAGAAAAACTGGGGCGTACGCTAGCAGCTAGAGGGGGAAATGTATGGATACAGATGGCGACTTTGTTGGGCAGAGCAGATCAAGAGCATCGCGGCTAAAGCCCTCCCACATGAATAGGTGATCCTTGTGGGAGGGGCTTCAGCCGCGATGCTTTTGGCTTTAAAAACTCACTGCAACCAAGGCGGCGGTGGCGGCTCGTCGGTTTTCGCTGGGCCTTCGGCATCTGCGCGGGCCGCTTGTTTGCGCTGTTCGTCCAACCGCGCCGCTTCGATTTCGCGCATCACCGCGCCCACGTCGGCACTCTCTTCTTCCTCGGCAAACTCGCCGGTGAGCACGCTGCCCGGATGCAGGGTGCCGGCCTCGTAGAGCGCCCACATTTCCTTGGCGTAACGGGTTTGCTTGAGCTCCGGCGCATAACGACCGAAGTAGGCCGCCATGTTGCCGACGTCCCGCTCCAGCATGCTGAAGGCGTGGTTGTTGCCGGCTGCATCGACGGCCTGGGGCAGGTCGATGATCACCGGGCCGTTGGCATCCAGCAGCACGTTGAATTCCGAGAGGTCGCCATGCACCAGGCCGGCACACAGCATCAGCACGATCTGGCGGATCAGAAAGGCGTGGTATTCGCGGGCTTCGTCAGGCTCCATCACCACGTCGTTCAAACGCGGTGCGGCATCCCCGTCGGCGCCAGCGATCATTTCCATCAACAGCACGCCGTCGAGAAAATCGAAGGGTTTGGGTACCCGTACGCCAGCACTGGCCAGACGGAACAGGGCTGAGACTTCGGCGTTCTGCCAGTTCTCTTCCTGTTCCTTGCGCCCGTGCTTGGAGCCTTTGGCCATGGCCCGGGCATCACGACTGTTACGAACCTTGCGGCCCTCCTGGTATTCGGCGGCCTGGCGAAAACTGCGTTTATTCGCCTCTTTATAGACCTTGGCACAACGTAACTCTTTACCGCAGCGCACCACATAGACCGCTGCTTCCTTACCGCTCATTAGCGGGCGCAGCACCTCATCGACCAAGCCATCTTCAATCAGGGGTTCAATGCGTTTGGGAGTCTTCATCAGCTTTTATCAAGGGTCCTTTTATGCCAGAGGTCGGTGGGCATGCCTGGGCGCGAAGGCCGGCTGGGGCCCATCCTCTCACAGCCGCTTGCCGATGCCGACCCTGGGAACGCGAAGCAGGGCAAATCGTTGGAAAGTTGCTAAGCATTTGTCCGGGGTTGGGCGGCTCGGTTCGGCTTTTTTTGGTCGGTGGCTATGCCCGGCAGCTCTTACGAATGCTGCAGATTTTGTTTAAGCGCTTCTATGGCATAGCGCACTTTCGCCGGCTGCGCGTCACGCCGTGGGGTGACCAGGTAGATCGGTAGCGGTGCATGCTGCCAATCGGGCAGCACCCGTTGTAGGCGACCGCTGGCCAACTCACCGCGCACCTCGGGTTCGGGCTGGATCGACAGGCCCATTCCCGCCAGGGTGAACTCGCGGGCGGCGATCATATTGTTGCAGCTGATGCGGCTGTCCAGCTTCAAGCGCTGCTCCTGCCCCTTGCCGTTATGCAGCACCAGCTGTTGCGGCAGGTGCTGAGTGCTCAGGCTCAGCCAATCGAGGCCTAGCAGCTGCTGCGGCGTGTCGATGGGCGGCTGCTGCGCCAGGTAGGCCGGCGAGGCGCACAGCACGGCGGGCCAATCCACAACATGGCGAGCCACCAGGCTGGAGTTTTCCAGACGACCGATACGCAGGGCGATATCGATGCGCTGTTCGATCAGGTCGACCTGTTCATCGTCGAAAAACACGTTCAGACGCAGCTGCCGGTGAGCCGCCAGCAAAGGTGCCAGCGCCCGACTCAAGCGGCCGCCGGCAAAGCCCACCGGTGCTGCAATACGCAACTCACCCACCGGCGCATCACGCAGCTCCAGCAAGCGCTGCTCGGCCTCCTGGGCCAAGGCCAGCACCTGGGCGCAGCTGCGATAGAAGGTGGCCCCAGCTTCGGTGAGGGTCAGTTTGCGCGTGGTGCGGTGCAGCAGGCTGACCTGGGTACTGGCTTCCAGTTTGCTGATCTGCTGGCTGACCGCCGATGAGGTCATGCCCAGCTCTGCCGCGGCTGCCACCATCGAGCCTTTGTCCACCACCGTGGCAAACACGGCCATCCGCTTTAACTGCTCCATTATTAAGCTCCGCTTAACTGTTTAAGCCTTTTTAGCCTATTTCTCCGCGCTTTACCCATGACAGATGATGGCTGCCAGCGATTAACCCACTTGGAGAGACCCATGAAAATTGCCTTGATCGGTGCCAGCGGCTTTGTTGGTGCAGCTGTTTTGCAAGAAGCGTTGAGCCGTGGCCATGAAGTGACCGGCATTGTTCAACACCCAGAGAAGTTGGCGAGCCATGCCAAGCTGCACGCGGTGAAGGCCGACGCTTATGACGCCGCCGTCCTGGCAGCCGTGCTGAAGGGCCACGACGCCGTCGTCAGCGCCTTCAACCCTGGCTGGGACAAGGCCGATATCCTGCCGCTGTTTCTTAAAGGCAGCGCGGCCATCGTGGCCGCCAGCAAGCAGGCCGAGGTCGAGCGCCTGCTGGTGGTGGGTGGGGCCGGCAGCTTGTATGTGGCACCGGGCCTGCAGTTGATCGACACCCCGGACTTTCCGGCGGCCTACAAAAACGGTGCCGAGGGCGCACGTCAGCACCTCAATCAATTGCGTGGGGAACAGGATCTGGCCTGGACCTTTCTGTCGCCACCCGCGCTGTTGCAGCCGGGTGTGCGCACAGGTCACTACCGTGTGGGTGGCGAAGACTTGTTGATGGATGGCGCGGCACCGGCGGGCATCAGTGTGGAAGACCTGGCGGTAGCGATTGTGGATGAACTGGAGCAGGGCAAGCAGGTGCGCAAACGGTTCACCGTCGCCAACTGAGATCCATAGCATCGCGGCTAAAGCCGCTCCTACGGGAACCCACAGTCCGTAGGAGCGGCTTTAGCCGCGATTCCTGAAAACGGAAACTCTCAGGCGGGCTCCTGCGGCAGGGTGAGTTCGATGGTTTCGCCAAACGACTCATCCAAGCGCTGCAGGTCCGAATTGATCGCCGCCTTGTCATCGGCCAGGCCCAGGGCCAGGCTGCAGAACTCGTCAGCGGCACCGAGAAAGGCCATCACCACCAGCGGATCGAATTCGGTACCGCTGCCGGCGCTGATGATTTCCACCGCTTCGGCATGGCTGCTGGCCTGCCGGTAGGGATGGTGGGCGGTGAGTTCTTCGTAACGCCCCACCACCGCCATCAGTCGCGCCGGCAGGGGAATCTGCCCGCCGCGCAGGCCCTGTGGATAACCCTCACCATCCCATCGCTCATGCTGGCTGTGGACAATATGCTTGGCGTCGGTGAGAAAGCTTTCCGTGCTGCCGAGCTTGTCTTCGGCCGCCTGCAGGGCGGCAAAGCCGGCCTCGGCGTGGCGGTGCAGCAGGCGCTGGTCGGCCGCTTCCAGCGGCACCAGCGAATGCAGTATGCGGTCGGGCAAGGTCAGGCGGCCGATACCGTGCAGCAACGCCGATTTGCCCAGACGGGCGATACGCGCCGGGGTCAGCTCCTCGGCCAGCGCCGGCTGCTGGCTGACCAGCGCGCTGGCCAGTGCCACCATATACGGCTCGATCCGCGCCAGATGGCCGCCGCCCGGGTTCTCGCGCATACGCGCCAGGCCGGCCATGGCTTCGATGGTGACCTCCTGAAGCTTTTCGATATCGCGGGTTCGGCGGCGCACTTCCAATTGCAGGTATTCGCTTTTGTCCCGCAGAAAATCGGCGCTGGCCTTCAACTGCAACTGCGCCTGGACCCGCGCCAGCACCAGCGGCGGGCTGATGGGTTTGGTGATGTAGTCGACGGCCCCCAGGTTAAAGCCTTGCTGCTCATCGGCCAGTTCGGTCTTGGCGGTAAGGAAGATCACCGGGATATCGCGCGTCTGCGGATCGGCCTTGAGCCGTTTGCACACTTCATAGCCATCCATCAGCGGCATCATGATGTCCAGCAGGATCAAGTCCGGCGGCGGACTGCTGATGGCGATGCGCAAGGCCTTGAGCCCGGAGCTGGCCACCTTGACCCGGTAACTGGGCAGTAGCAGCTCACTCATCAGCTCAAGGTTTTCCGGTGTGTCGTCCACCACCAGTACCAGCGCCTGCTCGGGTCGGTCGAGTATCCCGTCCATACCATCTCCATGTCGTCAAAAGGCTGAGCACTAGAGGCTCAGACCACGCTGTTCACCGGTTGACCGCAATAACGTCAGAGCCTGTTCGAAATCGTAGCAGCGAACCGCCTCGGCCAGCGGCGGGAAATCGTCATCGAAGGCGCTGCGCAGCAACCCGGCCTGGGCTTCGAACACCTTGCCGGCACGCGGATCGTCGTGGGCGAACAGCCCCACCAGTAGCTGACAGACCGCTGCCAGTTGTGCCGCATCCACCACTACGGGCTGCTCGCTCTGCGCGGCCGGCCACAAGCGTTCGATGGCCTGCAACAAGGCGTTCAGGCTCAGCTCCACTTCGTTGATCAACGCTTGCAGCTCATCCGCCGCACTGGCGTCCTTTAGCACGTTCTCCAGCAGCGCTGCCTGGGTTTGCAGATCCACCGCGCCAAGATTGCCGGCCAGGCCCTTGAGGCTATGGGCCAGCCGTTCGGCAGTCTGGCTCTCGCCTTGGTTTAGTGCCTGGCGCAATTGCGCGGTGAAATTCTTCTGACTGGCGGCAAATTTCAGCAACAGCCGCTGGTACAGCTCGGGTTTGCCCAGCACCCGACGCAGCCCACTGGCCAGGTCGACTCCCGGTAATTCCCAGGCCGGCGAGGGCGCATCCACCGCCGTCTCAGCGACACTCGGCGCTTCCACCCGCAGCCAGCGCGCCAGGGTGCGCCACAGCAGATCCGGGTCCAGGGGCTTGCCCAGGTGGTCGTCCATACCGGCGTCCAGGCAACGCTGGCGGTCGGCCGGCATGGCATTGGCGGTCATGGCAATAATCGGCAAATCGGCGAACCGCGCTTCGGCGCGCACGCGGCGGGTGGCGGAGACGCCGTCGAGCACCGGCATCTGCATATCCATCAGCACCAGATCGAAGTAGCCATCGTCGTGGGCCAGCAACATCTCCACGGCCTGGGCACCGTGCTCAGCCTGTTCGATCTGCAGGCCGCTCTCCTCCAAAAGCCCGCAGGCCACTTCGCGGTTCAGTTCATTGTCCTCCACCAGCAGCACGCGCTTGCCGGCCAGGTTCGGCAGCGCGCTGCCGGCGGCCACTGGCTCCGTGCCCACGGCAGGCCGCGGGGCGCGGCTGGCCAGGGTACTGACCACGGCATCGAGCAACACTGAAGGATTGAGCGGTTTCAGTAGCACGTCCTCGACGCCCACCTGCCGGGCATCGTGCAGCACCTCTTCACGACCATGGGCGGTAACCATCAGCAGTCGGGGCGGCGCTTGCAGCTCGAGGCCCTGCAGCTGACGGGCAGTTTCAATGCCGTCCATCTCCGGCATCTGCCAGTCGAGCAGCACCAGGTCGAAGGGCCGGCCCTGGTCGGCCAGTTGCACCTGACGCAGGGCCGCCTGACCGGACACCGCAGTCTCCACACGAAAACGCATGCCCACCAGCATGTCGTGCAAGACCCGGCGCGCGCTGTGGTTGTCGTCCACCACCAACACCCGGCGACCGCACAGGCTGGGCTGGGCCTGCAACACCTGCTGGTCCTGGGTGGAAATACCCAAGGGCAGCCGGCACCAGAACAGGCTGCCGCGCCCGGCGTGGCTTTCCACTCCGACCCGACCGCCCATGGCCTCGGCCAGGCGTTTGCAGATGGCCAGGCCCAGGCCGGTGCCACCGTAATTGCGAGTGGTGGAGCTGTCGGCCTGCTGGAATGACTCGAACAGCCGCTCCAACTGGTCGTGGCTGATGCCGATGCCGGTGTCGCGCACGGCGAGGTACAGCTGCACCTGCTTGGCATCCTGTTGCTCGGCGCGAATCAGCAGCTCGATTTCGCCGCGCTCGGTGAACTTCACCGCGTTATTGGCGTAATTGATCAGAATCTGACCAATGCGCAGTGGGTCGCCCACCAGCTGCAGCGGCAGCTTGGGATCAATGTTGAACACCAGTTCGAGGTCCTTGGCGGAAACCTTGTCGCCAATCAGGTTGACCACGTTTTCCAGCACTTGCTGCAGGCTGAAGTCGATCTGTTCGATACCCAGCTTGCCGGCCTCGATCTTGGAAAAATCGAGAATGTCATTGATCACCCCGAGCAGGTGCTGGCTGGCCTGCTGAATCTTGTCCAGATAACCGCGCTGACGCGGTGCCAACTCGGTTTTCTGCGCCAGGTGGGCCATGCCGATGATGGCGTTCATCGGCGTGCGTATTTCATGGCTCATATTGGCCAGGAAATCCGACTTCAGACGCGCCGCCTCCTCGGCCAATTCCTTGGCATCGGCCATCGCCGCCTCGGCCTGTTTGCGCGCGGTGATATCGCGGCTCACCCCTACCAGGCCCAGGGGCACACCACGGTCATCACGGAAGATGGTGCGCAGAGTATCGAACACCACCCAATGACCATCGGGATAACGCACCCGGCCCTCGCTTTCGTAGGTGCCGTCGCGGGTCAGGGCGGTGTAGTCGTGTTCTTCACGCTTGGCCGCCCAATCGAGGTTGAGCAGTTCGTGGTCGCGCTTGCCCAACACCTGCTGGCTGGTGTGCCCGAACAGCTCGGCGCAGGCCTGGTTGATGCCCAGGTAGCGACCCTGGATATCCTTGAACCAGATCGGGTCGGGAATCGCGTTGATGATCGCCAGCAAGGTACTGCGCTGGCGCACCACCTCGGCCTCGGCCAGGTGCCGCTGACGGATCTGCGAGCGCAGGTTGCGGTTCCATAGCACCACCACTACCAACGCTGCCAACACGCCGAGGATATAAGGCCACCCCCCCAGCAGCAGGCTTCGCCAGTTGAAGGCCGACAATGGCGGTAACCAGCGGTCGAGAATCTGCTCACGCTCGGTACGGTCCAGGCTGGCCAGGCCCTTGTTCAGCACATCGACCAACTGCGGCCAGTCGCGGCGTACGGCGAAATGCAGCTCGCTGCTCAACAGCCCCGACTCGCCACGCAGTTCGATATTGGCCAGGCTGAGTTTGCGCACCAGATAACTGGCCACGATCATATTGCCGACATAGGCGTCCGCGTCGCCCGACGACACCGCCTGCAGCGCCTCTTCGGTGCTGCCGACCTCGACCAGTTGCACCTGCGGAACGGCGGCGCGCAGCAGCCCTTCGGTGACATAGCCGCGTTCGATAGCCACCCGCCAGCCCACCAGATCCTCGGTGCGCTGAATCGGTAGCCCATGGCGGGTAAAGATCAGGCTGTTGCTGGTCAGGTAGGACTCGGTGAAGGCCATGCGCGCTTCGCGCTCGTCGGTCTTGGCCACCGAGGGCAGCAGGTCGATCTGCCCATTGCGCAGCGCTGCCTGCACGGCGTTCCAGTCGCGCAGCTGCACCACCTCGAAATGCAGGCCCAGGCGCTGACCGAGCAACGCCAGGTAATCACCACTGATGCCAGTGTGCTGGCCCTGCTCGCCCAACACATCGAACGGCTCCCAGCCGCCACTTTGCACGCCGACGCGGATCACCGGATGGGCGGCCACCCATTCGCGCTCTGCCGTGCTCAGGTTCAAGGGTGCCGCCTGCAGCGGGCCCGCCAGCCCCAGCGCGATCAGCAGGCCAACCAGCCATGCCTTGCAACCACCCATACTGCCTCCGATGCGGTGAGCTTGCTCAGCTAGCTTAGTCAGCCTGCCGGTTGGCGCTACTTCCGGGCCGTAGAGCGATGCCCTATTGAGCCGGCTGGCGCCGCCACTGGGGCAAGCCGATCAGCACCACGGCGCTGATGATCACCAACATCGCCAGCCACTCCTCGGCACCGATCTGCTCATTGGCGAACACGATACCCAGCAACACCGCCACCACCGGATTGACGTAGGCATAGCTGGTAGCAGCCGCCGGACGCACATGCTTGAGCAGATAAACGTAGGAACTGAAGGCGATGATCGAACCGAAAAAGATCAGATACAGCAACGCACCCCAGCCAGCGGCGCTGGGCATCTGGGTCATACGCTCACCGCTGAGCACACTGCCCACCAGCATCACCGCGCCGCCGCCGAGCATTTCCGTGGCGCTGGCCATGGGGCCATTGGGCAAGGGTTGGGTTTTGCTCCACACCGAACCAAAGGCCCAGCTGGCGGCGGCCAACAGAATCATCGTCGCCCCTGCCGGGCTGGCCTGCAGGTTGGAGCCGACATTGAGCAAGGCAATGCCCGTCATGCCCAAGGCGATGCCGGCCCACTCCAGCTTGGAATTGCTGTGGCCGAACCAGCGGCTGAACAGCAAGGTAAACAGCGGCACAGTCGCCACCGCCAACGCCGCCACGCCCGAGGCCACCCCGGCGTGTTCCGCCAACGTCACCCCGCCATTACCGAAAGCCAGCAACAACGTGCCCACCGCCGCCGCCGCGCGCCACTCCCGCCAGGTCGGCGACGGCGTACCGCGTAAACGCAGGTAGCCATACATCAGGCTGCCGGCAATCAAAAAACGCACCGCCGCCATTAACAAAGGTGGCCAGGTCTCCACCCCGATACGGATCGCCAGATAAGTGGAACCCCAAATAATGTAGAGCGCGGCAAAAGCAGCAATGAGCAACAGCGGAATACGCGGACGCATGGAAGGGCTCGGTGGGCGGCAGGCAAGAGGGGGAGTGTAGGAGGAGAAACGCAGGGCGGGACAGGCACAGTCAGGGAGGGGATTGGGTGTACAGCTTGAAGGGGGTTTGGAGATGGGATTCGAGAATGGGGTTTGCAGGGTTCGCCAGCAAGCTGGCTCCTACGTCCGGGATCTGCGTTGGGCCCGGCCCTCTCCCCTAGCCCCTCTCGCCTGCCCGGTCGGCCTAGCGGGAGAGGGGAACTCAATCGCGGCGCGGCCAAGGTTTGATTTGGCTCTGGCTCTTGATCTGGTTTTTGATCTGCCCGCCCCTTTAGCGCCAGGCCGAGTGGAGTCGTCGTGGAAGGGGTCGTAGCGGCCGGGAGCCGCGGAGAGGGATGAGGGCCATGGATGGCCCTTCAGACCGACCCCTGGAGCGGCGACGTAGGGAGGGGACCTGGAGCGCAGCGGAAGGCCTAGGTAGGGGCAAGCGCTTTGGGTTACTTTTCTGGCGATTGAGAAAAGTGACTCGCGCGTAAGGCGCGAAACAAAAGCGCCCAGCACACTCGGTTTAGAAGGAACAACGTCGAATCACTTATCCGGCATAGGCATCGGAAACGGCATCACATTCCCCACCCCACCCCGCGCTTCGCTGATTTTCGGTGTGCCCAGGCGCTCCACCTCATCGATCCGCACAATGGCATGCATGGGCACAAAGCTGCGCACCACGCCCTCGAACTGTGCCTTCAGTTTTTCCTCGCTTGGGTCGACCACCACTTGCGTGCGCTCACCAAAGACAAACTCCTCCACTTCAAGGAACCCCCACAGATCGCTCTGATAGATCTGCTTGGCGTACATCTCGAACACCTGGCCTTGGTTGAGGAAGATCACCTTGTAGATAGGTTCACGCTTGCTCATGGGAGGGAGAAAAACCGTGGGAAATTTTCGGGGGCGGGATCATAGCATAGCCTCCCGGCAGGCAATGCTAGGCCTCTTGGGCCGGCGTCCCTATAATGCGCGGTTCTCACGTCACCCCATCTCCCTGAGATTCAGAACGCGCATGAGCAAGAAGCTGTATATCGAAACCCACGGTTGCCAGATGAACGAGTACGACAGCTCGCGCATGATCGACCTGCTGGGCGAACATCAGGCCCTGGAAGTCACCGCCCGTGCCGAAGACGCCGATGTCATCCTGCTCAATACCTGCTCGATCCGCGAGCGCGCTCAAGACCGGGTGTACTCCCAGTTGGGTCGCTGGCGTGAGCTGAAACTGGCCAAGCCGGACATGGTGATCGCCGTCGGCGGTTGCGTGGCCAGCCAGGAAGGCGCGGCAATTCGTGATCGCGCGCCCTATGTGGACGTGGTATTCGGCCCGCAAACCCTGCACCGTCTGCCGGAAATGATCGACGCCGCCCGCGTCACCCGCCTGCCCCAGGTGGATGTGAGCTTTCCGGAAATCGAAAAATTCGACCGCCTGCCCGAGCCGCGTATCGACGGCCCCAGCGCCTATGTGTCGATCATGGAAGGCTGCAGCAAGTACTGCACCTTCTGCGTAGTGCCCTATACCCGTGGTGAAGAAGTCAGCCGGCCGTTCGACGATGTGCTGGCCGAGGTCATTCACCTGGCCGAGCACGGCGTACGCGAAGTAACCCTGCTGGGGCAGAACGTCAACGGCTTCCGGGGCGTCACCCATGACGGCCGCACCGCCGATCTGGCCGAGCTGATCCGTGTGGTCGCCGCCATCGACGGCATCGACCGCATTCGCTACACCACCTCGCACCCGCTGGAGTTTTCCGAGAGCCTGATTCGCGTCCACGCCGAAGTGCCGGAGCTGGTCAAACACGTGCACTTGCCGGTACAGGCCGGCTCCGACCGCATTCTCGCGGCGATGAAGCGCAACCACACGGGGCTGGAATACAAGTCGATCATCCGCAAGCTCAAGGCTGCCGTGCCGGGCATCAGCATCACCTCGGACTTTATCGTCGGTTTTCCCGGCGAAACCGAAAAAGACTTCGAGAACACCATGCAGCTGGTGGCCGATGTCGGCTTCGACTTCTCGTTCTCCTTCGTCTACAGCGCACGCCCTGGTACACCCGCAGCCGACCTGCCGGATGAAATCCCGGCAGAAACCAACCGCGAGCGCCTGGCCCGCCTGCAACACCGCCTGGACCAACAAGGCTTTGAAATCAGCCGGCAGATGGTCGGCAGCATCCAGCGCGTGCTGGTGAATGACTTCTCCAAGCGCGACCCCGGCCAACTCACCGGGCGCACCGAGAACAACCGCATCGTCAACTTCCGCTGCGACAACCCGAGCCTGATCGGGCAATTCGCCGACGTGCGGATCGACGAGGCCAGACCGCATTCCCTGCGCGGCAGCCTGGTCGTTGCAGAGAACAGCGAAGCGCCAGCCGTGGCCGAGTGCCACTAAAGCCGCAGATGCCCGAGCTTTCCCGCTCGGGCATCCGGGGTTATCCTTCGCCCTACCTTACTTGCCGAGTGGCGGCTACACACGACCTTGAACGCACCCATAGAACCGCATCGTTTTATCCTCGAACCCTTTGAAGCTCGCCGCTTCGCCAACTTGTGCGGGCAATTCGACGAGCACCTGCGCTTGATCGAACAGCGCCTGGCCATCGAGATCCGCAACCGCGGCAACCAGTTCGAACTGGTCGGCGCACCCGAGACCACCCAGGCCGCCGAGCACCTGTTGCGCCGCCTGTACCGGGAAACCAACGCCACCCAACTGTCCCCCGATATCGTCCATCTGTTCCTGCAGGAATCTGCGGTTGAAGAGTTGGCCAGCAATACGGTGGAAGCCAGCGTCGCCCTGCGCACCCGCAAGGGCATGATTCGCCCGCGCGGCGTCAATCAGCAGCGCTACGTGAAGTCGATCCTCAACCACGACATCAACTTCGGCATCGGCCCAGCCGGCACGGGTAAAACCTACCTGGCCGTGGCCTGCGCCGTGGATGCTCTGGAACGCGAGCAAATCCGTCGCATCCTGCTGGTGCGCCCGGCGGTCGAGGCCGGCGAAAAGCTCGGCTTCCTGCCAGGCGACCTGTCGCAGAAAATCGACCCCTATCTGCGCCCGCTCTACGACGCCCTGTACGAGATGCTCGGCTTCGAGCAAGTGGCCAAGCTGATCGAGAAACAGGTGATCGAGGTGGCTCCGCTGGCGTACATGCGCGGTCGCACCCTTAACAACAGCTTCATCATTCTCGACGAAAGTCAGAACACCACCCTCGAGCAGATGAAGATGTTCCTCACCCGTATCGGCTTTGGCTCCACTGCCGTGATCACTGGCGACATCACCCAGGTCGACCTGCCGCGCGGCACCAAGTCCGGCCTCACCCATGTGATCGAAGTGCTGAAGGATGTGCCTGGCATTTCCTTTACCCACTTCCTGTCCAAGGACGTGGTGCGCCATCCACTGGTGCAGCGCATCGTCGAAGCCTACGAGCGCTTTGAAGTGGCTGCCGAAAGCAAAAAGGCTCCCGAGGCAGACCGCGGCAATGCTTGAGCTTGATCTGCAAAACGCCAGCAGCGCCGCCAGCCCCAGCGAGGCCCGGTTCCGCCAATGGTGCGAACTGGCCCTGCGCCAGCGCACGGCCGACTCCGAGCTGACCATCCGCCTGGTGGATGAAGCCGAAGCCCGCGAACTCAACCACACCTATCGGCAGAAAGACTACGCCACCAATGTGCTGTCTTTCCCCGCCGACGTGCCCGATGAACTGCTGGATATCCCCTTGCTGGGCGATCTGGTGATCTGCGTGCAGGTGGTGGACCGTGAAGCCGCCGAACAGGGCAAAAGCCCTGAAGCCCACTGGGCCCATCTGGTGATTCACGGCTGCCTGCACCTGTTGGGCTACGACCATATCGATGACGACGAAGCCGTCGAGATGGAAACCTTGGAACAACAATTGCTCGCTGAACTGGGTCACCCTGACCCCTATGCAGGCGACGAATAGCCTGGCTTCCAGGCACCAGAAAGGAACACTGAGTAAACAGCATGAGCGAAGACCGATCGAGCAGCGGGCAAAAATCCTGGTTAGGCAAAATTACCCAGGCTTTTGCCCATGAGCCGAAAAACCGCCAGGAGCTCCTCGAGCTGCTGCGCGAAGCCCATCAGAACAAACTCCTCGACAGCGAAGCGCTGGCCATTGTCGAAGGTGCCATCCAGGTGGCTGACCTGCAGGTACGCGACATCATGGTGCCGCGCTCGCAGATGGTCAGCATCAAGGCTGGCCTGACGCCCAAGGAGCTGATCCCGGCGATCATCGAATCCGCTCACTCACGCTACCCGGTCATCGGCGAAAGCCTCGATGACGTGATCGGCGTGCTGCTGGCCAAAGACCTGCTGCCGCTGGTGCTGCACGACGACAGCCAGGTCTTCAACATCAAAGATATGCTGCGCCCGGCCACCTTCGTGCCCGAGTCCAAGCGCCTCAACGTGCTGCTGCGCGAGTTCCGCGCCAACCATAACCATATGGCCATCGTCATCGACGAGTACGGCGGCGTGGCCGGCCTGGTGACCATCGAAGACGTGCTGGAACAGATCGTTGGCGATATCGAGGACGAGCACGACGTCGAGGAAGACAGCTATATCAAACCGCTGCCCAGCGGCGACTTCCTGATCAAGGCGCTGACGCCGATCGACGCCTTCAATGAGTCGTTCGACAGCGAGTTCACCGACGACGAATTCCACACCGTCGGCGGCTTGGTGATGAGCGCCTTCGGCCATCTGCCCAAACGCAACGAAATTGCCGAGATCGGCGACTTCCGTTTCCGCGTTCTAAGCGCCGACAGCCGCCGCATTCACTTGCTGCGCCTGACCCGTATCGACCGGTAACTTCGCCTCGCAGGTTGGGCTGAAAAGCCCAACTGTGCGTGCACGGCGACTTCAAGACCGAAAGGAAAACATGAAGCGGATTTCTTCTCCTGGCTGGATCGGCAATGTTGTGGCTACTGCCGCCGGTGCCATCACCACCCTCGCCCTCGCCCCCTTCGATATCTGGCCACTGGCCCTGGTATCCATCGCCCTCTTCTACCTCGGCCTGCGCGACCTCACGCCGCGCCAAGCGCTGGGCCGCGGCTGGTGCTTCGGCTTTGGTTTGTTCGTGGCCGGCACCAGCTGGATCTACGTCAGCATCCATGACTACGGCGGTGCCTCGGCACCGCTGGCCCTGTTCCTGACGGTCAGTTTTTGCGCCTGCATTGCTTGGTTCTTCGCCCTCCCTGCCTTTCTCTGGGCGCGCTGGTTACGCCGCGTGGAAGCGCCGCTGGCCGATGCCCTGGCCTTCGCCGCGCTGTGGCTGGCGCAGGAAGCCTTCCGCGGCTGGTTCCTCACCGGTTTCCCCTGGCTGTACGCCGGTTATAGCCAGCTCGACGGGCCGCTCAGCGGTCTGGTACCGGTGGGCGGCATCTGGCTGGTTTCCTTTGTGCTGGCGCTGAGCGCGGCGCTGCTGGTCAACCTGCCGCGCCTGGGCGAGCGCAAGGTGTTTCTCGGCGCCGGGCTGGTACTGCTGGTAGCGCCCTGGTTGCTGGCGTTCGGTTTGAAAACCCATGCCTGGACCGAACCCGCCGGCGCGCCGCTGAAGGTGGCGGCGATTCAGGGCAATGTCGCCCAGGAAATGAAGTGGAACCCCGAACACGTCAACGCCCAGCTGGCCCTGTACCGCGACCTGAGTTTTAGCGCCAAACCGGTGGACCTGATCGTCTGGCCGGAAACGGCGGTGCCGATTCTCAAGGAGTTCGCGGACCCGTATCTGAGCGTTATGGGCCGTTTCGCCAACGACCGTCAGGCCACCCTGATCACCGGCGTGCCGGTGCGTCAGATCAATGCCCAGGGCGAAAAACGCTACTACAACGGCATCACCGTAGTCGGTCAGGGCAGCGGCACCTACCTGAAGCAGAAGCTGGTGCCCTTTGGTGAATACGTGCCGCTGCAGGATATACTGCGTGGCCTGATCGCCTTCTTCGACCTGCCGATGTCCGACTTCGCCCGCGGTCCGTCCGACCAGACCTTGCTGGATGCCAAGGGCTACAAGATCGCGCCGTTTATCTGCTACGAAGTGGTGTACCCGGAATTCGCCGCGGGACTGTCAGCGCAAAGCCAGCTGCTGCTCACCGTGAGCAACGACACCTGGTTCGGCACCTCCATAGGCCCGCTGCAACACCTGCAGATGGCGCAGATGCGCGCGCTGGAGGCCGGGCGTTGGATGATCCGCGCCACCAACAATGGTGTCACCGGCCTGATCGACCCGTTCGGCCATATCACCACGCAGATTCCGCAGTTCGAACAGGGTGTGCTGTATGGCGAAGTGGTGCCGATGCAGAAGCTCACGCCTTACCTGCAGTGGCGCTCGTGGCCAATGGTGATCGTCTGTTTCCTGCTGTTTGGCTGGGCGTTGTTGGCCAGTCGGATAGCTAAAACCCTCTGACCTGGCATAGCTCCCGCAGGAGCGACTTCAGTCGCGATGCTTTCAAGACCATCGCGGCTGAAGCCGCTCCTACGGGATCGAGTTACCGGTAGAACAGTGGATAGGCCAGCTGCCCCGCCACTTCGTTTAGCAAGATGCCGGTTTGCCAGATACTTCGGCTTTCCGGTAACCAGCCGCCCAACGGTCGCAGGTTCGGCACGCTCATAAAGCCAACCGGCGCGGCCACCACCTCAAAACCGGCCCGTTCAAAACACCAGCTTGCTCTGGGCATATGGGCGGCCTGGGTGACAAGCAACACGCGGTGGATGCCGTCCTTTTGCAGCATCTGCGCACTGAACTCGGCGTTTTCCAGCGTGGTACGGCTGCGGCCTTCCTGCCAACGCACGGGAACACGGAAATCTCTGACCATTACTTCCGTCATCAGCTGCGCTTCGCTGATGGGCTCGTCATATGGCGAGCCGCCGCTGATCAGCACGGGCAAGCCGGTAATGCGCGCCAACCTGGCGGCATAGCGCACCCGCTCCACGGCCAGATGGCTGGCCTGATCGCCACCCCAGGCCGGGTCTTCGCGCTCGCGGCCAGCGCCGAGTACCACAATGGCATCGACCCGCTGCGTCAGGCCTTCGATCTGCTGGGGCGTCAACGCCGGTTCGCTCTCCACCAGCCGCGCCAACGTTTCCACGGCGATGGGCAAGCTGCTGACCCACAAGCCGCCCAGGCCCAGAACAAAACACGCTAACGCCACACGCGGCATGCGCCGACGCAGCCACCAGGCGAGCAACAGCAGCAGGAACAGGCAGCCAGGCGGCAACAACAGTTGTTTGAATAGATATCGCAGGACCATCACGCACCTCCCCAGGGTGCGCGCAGCCTACCGGGGTTTGGAGGCGCGGAACAACTGCGAGCCGCAGGCACCGCAAGGCTGAATGCCCTCGCCGGGATGCCAGAAGGCAGCAGTGCCGCAGAGTGCGCAGAGCAGCTTTTGCCGGCGGCGCATCAGGCCCTTGGGCTTGGCCACTTTGGCAATATGCACGGGTTGGGTGGGTTTGATCGTTCGTGTCGGCATCTGCTCGATCAGCGCCAGCTCCTTGGCCGCCGCGTGCCAGCCGCGCAGCCAGTGCAGATCACGATCCAGATAAGCACGAATCAGCTCCAACTCCGCCGGGCTGAGGCCGCGCAGTTCGAGTTCTTCCGAGGTCTTGTTTTGCAAACGGCTGTCGCTGTCGGCTTCATCCAGAGCGATGGCAAGGCGATGCAGTAGGCGCTCATAGAGACCGCCCTGTGCATCTTCGCGCCGTAACTCCGCCATCCTCACCCTCGCCAGCTCCATGCCCGTTGCCCTTTCTGCAAAGCTTAGCGCCGCCCCTGCAACCAGCAGGGCGCTGCGACCAACGGCGGAGGCTCAGGCGACGGGCGTAATCAGGGTTTCCCAGCCCCCGGCGGGCTCATGTATGCTACGGCGTTCTTTGAAACGTCCTTTTCCGCAGCCAAAGTAGCCATGCACGAACATTACCAGCCCCGTGAAACCGAAGCCGCCGCGCAAACCTACTGGGACGAGCAGAAGTCCTTTGTAGTCAGTGAACAGCCAGGCAAAGACACTTTCTATTGCCTGTCGATGTTCCCCTACCCCAGCGGCAAGCTGCACATGGGCCATGTGCGCAACTACACCATTGGCGACGTAATCGCCCGCTACCAACGCATGCAAGGCAAGAACGTGCTGCAGCCCATGGGCTGGGACGCCTTCGGTATGCCGGCGGAAAACGCCGCGATGAAAAACAACGTCGCGCCGGCCAAGTGGACCTACGAAAACATCGCCTATATGAAGAACCAGCTGAAAAGCCTGGGCCTGGCGGTGGACTGGACGCGCGAAGTCACCACCTGCAAACCGGACTACTACCGCTGGGAACAATGGCTGTTCACCAAGCTGTTCGAAAAGGGCGTGATCTACCGCAAGAACGGTACCGTGAACTGGGACCCGATCGACCAGACCGTACTGGCCAACGAGCAGGTCATCGACGGTCGTGGCTGGCGTTCCGGCGCGCTGATCGAAAAGCGCGAAATCCCGATGTACTACTTCAAGATCACTGCCTACGCGGATGAACTCTTGACCAGTCTCGACGACCTGCCCGGCTGGCCCGAGCAAGTCAAAACCATGCAGCGCAACTGGATCGGCAAATCCCGCGGCATGGAAGTCAGCTTCCCCTATGACCAGGCTTCCATCGGTCAGGCCGGTGCCCTGAAAGTGTTCACCACCCGCGCAGACACCCTGATGGGTGCCACCTACGTGGCCGTGGCCGCCGAGCACCCGCTGGCCAGCATCGCCCTGGAAAAACTGCCGGCCGCCCAGGCTGCCGAGCTGCAAGCCTTTATCGATGAATGCAAACGCGGTGGCGTGGCTGAAGCCGATATCGCCACCCAGGAAAAGAAAGGCCTGGCCACTGGCCTGTTCGTTGAGCACCCGCTGACCGGCGAGAAGCTCCCGGTATGGGTCGCCAACTATGTGCTGATGCACTACGGCGACGGCGCAGTAATGGCTGTGCCGGCCCACGACGAGCGCGACTTCGAATTCGCCCACAAGTACAGCCTGCCGATCAAATCGGTGGTGCGTACCAGCGCTGGCGACGAGAACCCGGCACCTTGGCAAGCCGCCTACGGCGAGCACGGCCAGTTGATCAATTCCGGTGAATTCGACGGCCTGGACTTTGCCGGTGCCTTCGACGCTATCGAAGTGGCGCTGCAGAAAAAAGCCCTCGGCCAGGCCCGCACCCAGTTCCGTCTGCGCGACTGGGGCATCAGCCGTCAGCGTTACTGGGGCTGCCCGATCCCGATCATCCACTGCGATACCTGCGGTGACGTGCCGGTGCCGGAAGATCAGCTGCCAGTAGTATTGCCGGAAGACGTAGTGCCGGATGGCGCCGGCAGCCCGCTGGCGCGTATGCCTGAGTTCTACAGCTGCACCTGCCCGAAATGTGGCGCTGCGGCCAAGCGCGAAACCGACACCATGGACACCTTCGTGGAGTCGTCCTGGTACTTCGCCCGCTACGCCTCGCCGAACTACACCAAGGGGATGGTCGACCCGGCTGCTGCCAACCACTGGTTGCCGGTGGATCAGTACATCGGCGGTATCGAACACGCGATCCTGCACCTGCTCTACGCGCGCTTCTTCCACAAGCTGATGCGCGACGAAGGCCTGGTCGACTCCAACGAGCCGTTCAAGAACCTGCTGACCCAGGGCATGGTGATCGCCGAGACCTACTACCGCACCGAAGCCAATGGCAGTAAAACCTGGTTCAACCCGGCGGACGTGGAAATCGAGCGCGACGCCAAGGCCAAAATCATCGGCGCCAAGCTGAAAACCGACGGCTTGCCGGTGGAAATCGGCGGCACCGAGAAGATGGCCAAATCGAAAAACAACGGCGTTGACCCGCAGTCGATGATCGACCAGTACGGTGCCGACACCTGCCGCCTGTTTATGATGTTTGCCTCGCCGCCCGACATGAGCCTGGAATGGTCCGACTCCGGTGTTGAAGGTGCGCACCGCTTCCTCAAGCGCGTCTGGCGTCTGGCCCAGGCCCATGTGGCCCGTGGCGTACCCGGCAGCCTGGACGTGGCCGGCCTCAGCGACGCGCAGAAAGAGATTCGCCGCGCCATCCACCTGGCCATCAAGCAAGCCAGCCAGGACATTGGCCAGAACCACAAATTCAACACCGCCATCGCCCAGGTGATGACGCTGATGAACGTATTGGAAAAAGCCGCACAAGACAGCGATACCGACCGCGCCCTGCTGCAGGAAGGCCTGGAAACCGTGGCCCTGCTGCTGGCCCCGATCACCCCGCATATCAGCCATGAACTGTGGCTGGAGCTGGGTCACGAAAGCGCCGTGATCGACGCCCAGTGGCCGGTGCTGGACGAAAGTGCCCTGGTGCAGGACAACCTGCAACTGGTGGTTCAGGTCAACGGCAAACTGCGTGGTCAGATCGACGTGCCGGCGACTGCCAGCCGTGAAGAAGTCGAAGCCGCTGCACGGGTCAACGACAACGTGCTGCGCTTCCTCGACGGCCTGACCATTCGCAAGGTCATCGTGGTACCGGGCAAGCTGGTCAATATCGTCGCGAGCTGATGATGCATCGCGGCTGCCCACGGCACCGCGAACACCGATTGAGTTATCGCTGCGCCCTTGCGCAGCGCTACAGATGGTTTAAGGGGATAACAGATGATCAAACGGAATCTGCTGGTAATCGGCCTGGCTACCTTGCTTAGCGCCTGTGGTTTTCAGTTGCGCGGTACCGGCGACATGGCGTTCGCCCTGACCGAACTCAACCTGACTGCCCGCGACGCCTACGGTGCGGTGGTCAAGGACCTGCGCCAGACCCTGGTCAACAGCGGCGTCAATGTCCATGCGGGCGCCCCTTACACCGTGGTGTTGACCTCCGAAACCAGCAATAACCGCACCGTCAGCTACACCGGCAGCGCCCGTAGCGCTGAGTACGAAACCACCTTGCAAGTGACCTACGAATTGCGTGGCAACAATGACACGGTGCTACTGAGCAACGTCGTCGAAGTGCAGAACACCTACGTCAACGACGAAAACAACCTGATCGGTTCCGAGCAGGAGTCGCAGCAAATGAGCGAGGAGCTGCGCCGGCATCTGGTGAACCAGCTGGCTCAGCGTCTGCAACTGATTACTCCGACCCAGCTGGACCAATTGCAGGCTGCTGCCGATGCCAAGGCGCAAGCTGAAGCGGACGCCATTGAAGCCGCGCGCAAGGCTGAGGCCGCGAAGCCCCAGCAATCGCCGCTGCAACTGCCGATCAAAACCAAGTAAGACCGTTCGGGCCGCGCGAGCGGCCCGGCTGTCACGCCTATGAAGCTTGCCCCCGCGCAACTCGCCAAACACCTGCAAAGCGGCCTCGCGCCGGTCTACGCCATCAGTGGCGACGACCCGCTGCTATGCCAGGAAGCGGCGGACGCCATTCGCGCCGCCACCCGCAGCCAAGGTTTTACCGAGCGGCAGGTATTCAATGCCGACGCCAATTTCGATTGGGGTACCCTGCTGCAGGCGGGTAACAGCCTGTCGCTGTTTGCCGAAAAGCGCGTGCTGGAACTGCGCATTCCCAACGGCAAGCCCGGCGACAAAGGCACAGCGGCCCTGCTGGAATACCTGTCGCGCCCACCGGAAGACACCCTGCTGCTGATCAGCCTGCCCAAGCTCGACGGCAGCACGCAGAAAACCAAATGGGCCAAGGCGGTGATCGACGGCCCCCAGGCGCAGTTCATCCAGATCTGGCCGGTGGAAGTTCATCAGTTGCCGCAATGGATCCGCCAGCGCATGAGCCAGGCCGGGATGAGCGCCACCCAGGAAGCCGTCGACCTGATCGCCGCCCGCGTGGAAGGTAATCTGCTGGCAGCTACGCAGGAAATCGAGAAGCTCAAGCTGCTCGCCGAAGGCAATCAGATCGACGCCAGCACCGTACAGGCCGCTGTCGCCGACAGCGCCCGCTATGACGTTTTCGGCCTGATCGACGCTGCCCTCAACGGCGAAGCCAGCCATGCCCTGCGCACCCTCGAAGGACTGCGCGGTGAAGGCGTGGACAGTACGGTGGTGCTCTGGGCCCTGGCCCGCGAGCTGCGTTTGCTGGCCACCATCGCCCAACAATTTGGCCAGGGCGTACCGCTGGAAAAAGCCTTTAGCCAGGCTCGCCCGCCGGTGTGGGACAAGCGCCGGCCATTGGTGAGCAAAGCCCTGCAACGTCACTCCGCCGCGCGCTGGAACAAGATGCTGCAGGATGCCCAGCGCATCGACGCGCAGATCAAAGGCCAGGCCGCAGGCGACCCCTGGCTGGATATCAGTCGCCTGACCCTGCTACTGGCGGGCCAACGTCTGTCGCTTCCTCAAGAGTGATAAACGGGACTGGACAGCGGCCCGGCGCAGGCCGATGATCCGCGCCGCGGGGCTACCTCTCCTCTGCTAGCAAAAGCCCAGCCACCCGCCCCGCCCGAGGACTGTCATGGCCAGATCGAAGAAACGCCCGAATAAAGCCAAATCCATCATTGCCCAACCCCTGTTCCGCAGCCGCCAGGAACAGCCGAAGAAAGGCAAAGGCAGCTACCGCCGCGAAGCCTCCCAGCAAAACTGGGGGGCTTCTGTCTTTCTGGGCCGGTGCTTTTTTGCCAGCGGCTTTCTGGCTGCCTAAAGGGCTTCCAGCCCGTCGGCATGATATGGTGGCCGCTGTTTACCGTTTTGAGACCTGCTGATGTTTAACCTGTCACCGCGCACCCTGGCCTGCGCTGCGCTGAGCTTTCACCTCAACTTGCTCACCGCCTGCGCCGAAGCCCCACAAGCGCCACAGTCCCCGACTTCTGCTGTACCTGCCGCCACCGCCGCTCCGACTGCCGCCGGCGTTACCGCCCAGCCCGCCGCGCCGGTTCCCGCACAAAGCTTTGAACAGTGGCGCGACCAGTTGCGCAGTGACGCCATCGCCGCTGGCATCAATGCCGCGCTGTTCGACCGCGCCTTCGCCAACGTCACCCTCGACCCCGCCGTAGTCGCTGCCGACAGCAGCCAGCCAGAGTTCACCCGGCCAGTCTGGGAATACCTCGACGGTGCTGTCTCGGCCCGGCGCATCGCCAACGGCCAGGCGCAATACGCGCAACAACAGGCCACCCTCAGCCGCATCGAACAACGCTACGGCGTGCAGGCGGAAGTGCTGGTGGCGGTCTGGGGCATGGAAAGTGCCTACGGCAATAACATCGGCAGCAATAGCGTGATCCGCTCGCTCGCCACCCTGGCCTATGAAGGGCGTCGCGCGGCGTTCTGGCGGGAACAGCTGATCGCTGCGCTGCAGATTCTCCAGCACGGCGATATTGCCCCGGAACGCCTGGTCGGCTCTTGGGCCGGTGCCATGGGCCAGACCCAGTTCATGCCCACCACCTATAACCAGCATGCCGTGGACTTCGACGGCGATGGCCGCCGCGATGTCTGGTACTCCTCTGCCGATGCCCTGGCCTCGGCTGCCCACTACCTGCAGCAGTCCGGCTGGCAGTTAGGCAAACCCTGGGGTTTTGAAGTACGCCTGCCGCAAGGTTTCGACTACGCCCTGGCCGACCCGGAAAGCCGCAAGAGCGTGGCCGAGTGGACCCGCCTGGGGGTGATGCCGGCCAGCGGTAAAGCGCTGGCACCAACCTTGTCCGGTGAATCTGCGACCCTGCTGCTGCCGGCCGGTCATCGCGGCCCGGCGTTTTTGCTGCTGAGCAACTTCCGCAGCATTCTCAAGTACAACAACTCGTCGTCTTACGCGCTGGCGGTGGGGCTGCTGTCCGATGGAATTCGGGGTGCCAATGCAGCGGTGATCGCCGACTGGCCGCGGGATGATCCGCAGCTGGGGCGTAGCGAGCGGATTGAATTGCAGGAGCTGTTGGCGGCCCATGGTTTCCAGCCGGGCGCTGCCGACGGCATCCTGGGCGCGAACACGCGCAAGGCTGTGCGGGCTTATCAGCAGCAGCTCGGATTGCCCGCCGATGGCTATGCGGATCACAGCCTGTTGAACCGGTTGCGCAGCCAATAAAAGCATCGCGGCTGAAGCCCCTCCTACGAAGAGCATGCATTCCCGGTAGGAGCGGCTTCAGCCGCGATGCTCTAGAGGCAATAAAAAAGGGCGACCCTAGGGCCGCCCTTTTTTATAACGTCGAAAGGCTTAGCCTTTCTTCGCCTCGTGCGCTTGCTGATCGGCGTGGTACGAGGAGCGTACCAGCGGGCCGGAAGCCACGTTCTTGAAGCCCATCTTGGTGCCTTCTTCAGCAAACCAGGCGAAGGTGTCCGGGTGTACGAAGCGCTGCACCGGCAGGTGGTTGCGCGACGGCTGCAGGTACTGACCCAGGGTCAGCATGTCGATGTCATGTTCGCGCATGCGCTTCATCACTTCGATCACTTCTTCATCGGTCTCGCCCAGGCCCAGCATCAAGCCGGATTTGGTCGGTACGTGAGGAACGCGCTTCTTGAAGTTCTCCAGCAGGTCCAGCGACCACTCGAAGTCCGAGCCCGGACGCGCCGCCTTGTACAGGCGCGGTACGGTTTCCAGGTTGTGGTTGAACACATCTGGCGGCTCTTGTTCGGTGATGGCCAAGGCTACGTCCATCCGGCCCCGGTAGTCCGGCACCAGAGTTTCCAGCTGCACGCCGGGCGACAGCTTGCGAATTTCCCGCAGGCAGTCGACGAAGTGCTGGGCACCGCCGTCGCGCAGGTCGTCGCGATCTACCGAGGTGATCACCACGTACTTCAAACGCAGGTCGGCGATGGCCACCGCCAGGTTCATCGGCTCGTCGGCGTCCAGCGGTTTTGGCCGGCCGTGGCCGACGTCGCAGAACGGGCAGCGACGGGTGCAGATGTCACCCATGATCATGAAGGTGGCGGTGCCACCGGAGAAGCACTCACCCAGGTTCGGGCAGGAGGCTTCTTCGCAGACGCTGTGCAGCTTGTGCTTGCGCAGCAGTTGTTTGATCCGGTCGACTTCCGGCGATACCGGCACCCGTACGCGAATCCAGTCAGGTTTGCGCGGCAGTTCTTCGGTGGGCAGGATCTTCACCGGAATACGCGCCATCTTCTCGGCACCGCGCAGCTTCACGCCCATTTCCACCTTGGCCGGTGGGGCTTTAACCGCGGTGCCGGTTGCTTCGTTGCCAGCTACTTCAATGCTCATAGCGATTCAATTCCGCCCGTCAGGGTCGTCTGTTCAGCGTAGTCGAGGTGTGTGACGAGCTGCGCGCGCAGCCGGGCACTTACTTCGGCAAATTCTATCGGTCCAACCAGATCACTCAGCTGGGTCATGGCCATGCCGGCATAACCACAGGGGTTGATGCGCTGGAACGGCTGCAGGTCCATGTCCACATTCAGCGCCAGGCCATGAAACGAGCGGCCATTGCGAATGCGCAGGCCCAGCGAGGCGATCTTCGCCCCATCCACATACACGCCCGGCGCATCGGCCTTGGCTTGGGCTTGCACGCCATAACTGGCGAGCAGCTCGATCAGGCTCAATTCGATGCGGCTGACCAACTCGCGCACGCCCAGGCTCGAACGACGCACATCCAACAACAGATAAGCCACCAGCTGGCCGGGACCGTGATAGGTCACCTGGCCGCCACGGTCGACCTTGACCACCGGAATATCACCGGGGAACAGCACATGCTCGGCCTTGCCGGCCTGGCCCTGGGTGAATACCGGCGGATGCTCCAGCAGCCAGACTTCGTCAGGCGTATCCACAACCCGAGCGTCGGTAAAGTGCTGCATGGCATGCCAGGTCGGCTCGTAAGGAACCTGGCCGAGCTCGCGAAAGCCCAGGCGCTGGGTCATCACAACACCATGTGCACGCGGCCAGTGGCGCGCAGGTCACTATTGATGTCTTGCAGTTGTTCGATGCCGGTGGCGGTGATCAGCAGCTGCACGGTCAGGTATTTGCCGTTGCGGCTGTCGCGCTGCACCAGGGTGTCCACGTCCAGATCAGGAGCGTGGCGCTTGAGAATATCGATGACCAGCTCGGTAAAACCCTCGCCCGCATCGCCGATGACTTTGATCGGGTAGCGCTCGCAGGGAAACTCGATGGTTACGGATGTGGCGTCTGTCATGGCGGTCTCGGCGGGCTTTTGGCCTGCGGAAATCAGACGTCAGCTTGCTCTTTTGGAGCTAAAAGCCGACGTCTGTGGCTATCAATTTTCGCTATACGCGGCGTGTCAGTTGAACAGGCCGAAGAAGAATAGACGGATGCTATCCCACACGCGACGGAAGAAGCCACCTTCGTCCACGGGTTCGAGGGCGATGAGGTCGGCGCTGTGCACCACCTTGTCTTCCAGCTTCACTTCAACCTTACCGATCACGTCACCCTGCTTAATCGGGGCAACCAGTTGCGGATTCAAGGTCATGCTGGCGGCGAGCTTCTTCAGCTGACCGCGCGGCAGGGTCATGGTCAGGTCTTCGGCCAGGCCGGCTTTGACTTGGCGGGTCGCGCCTTTCCACACGGTGCCTTGAGCCAGCTCGGTACCCTTCTGGTAGAAGGTCTGGGTTTCGAAGAAGCGGAAGCCGTAGGTCAGCAGTTTCTGGGTCTCAGCGGCACGGGCTTGTTCGCTACTGGTGCCGAACACCACAGCGATCAGGCGCATGCCGTCGCGTACGGCCGAAGCCACCAGGCAGTAGCCAGCTTCGTCGGTGTGGCCGGTTTTCAGACCATCGACAGTCTTGTCACGCCACAGCAGCAGGTTGCGGTTCGGCTGCTTGATGTTGTTCCAGAAGAACTCTTTCTGCGAGTAGATGGCGTAGTGCGCCGGGTCTTCGTAGATGATCGCCCGGGCCAGACGCGCCATGTCGTGAGCAGTCGAATAGTGCTCAGGATTGGGCAAACCGGTGGCGTTCATAAAGTGGCTGCCACTCATGCCGAGTTTTTCGGCGGTGGTGTTCATCATGTCGGCAAAGGCGTCTTCGCTGCCGGCGATATGCTCGGCGGTGGCGACGCTGGCGTCGTTGCCGGACTGAATGATGATGCCGTGCAGCAGGTCACCCAGGGCCACTTCGGTGCCGACCTTGATGAACATGCGCGAACCGCCGGTGCGCCAGGCGTGTTCGCTGACCATCACCTTGTCGGTCTCGCTGATCTGCCCGCGACGGATTTCCAGGGTGGCGATATAGGCGGTCATCAGCTTGGTCAGGCTGGCCGGCGGCAGACGCTGGTCACCGTTGTTTTCCAGCAGCACGTTGCCGCTGGCGGCATCCATCAGCACATAGGCCTTGGCTGCCAGTTCCGGCGCGGCCGGCACAGCAGTTTCAGCAGCCCAGGTGGCTGGCGCGGTGACAAGAAGGGCGAACAGACTCAGACGACGGGTAAAGGCGGTGATATTCATCAGTCTCTCAAGTTACTAATGGCAAACAGGCTCTGACGAGCAAGTCGGTCGAAGCGGGCTGCGTTCAGCAGTTATTCCGGCTTCACTAATGTCGGTTGGCCGAGGTTGGCCAGCCGCACGCTGTTCTGGATTTTTTCGGCTTCACCCTGCGTGTTTACCGGGCCCATCCGCACGCGGTGCAAGGTCTGCTGGTTGCGCACCACCGAGCTGATAAACACCGGGGCACTGACCATCCCGCTCAGCTTGTCCTTCAGGAGTTCCGCAGCGTCCGGATTGGCGAAGGCTGCGACCTGGAGATACAGGCCAGATTGCTCGAGTGAAGCGTTTTTTTTTGCGTCGATTTGCACCTGCGCGGGCACGACGTCGGCGGCATGCTGCTCCGGCGGCGGAACGTACTGCTCCACCGGCTGAGCCATGGTTTGCGCGACGCTCTGTTTGGCCGGCTGTACGGCGGCCATCTGCGGCTGGGCCAGGACCATCGGCACCGGACGACCTTGCTGGGCCCACCACTCGGTAGGGTCGATACCTTCGACCTTGACCCGTGCGGTACCCACTTCGGCGTAACCGAGCTTCTTCGCGGCGGCAAACGACAGGTCGATGATCCGGTCGGAGTAGAACGGCCCACGGTCGTTGACCCGCAGGATCACGCTTCTGCCGTTCTCCAGATTGGTGACCCGCACATAGCTGGGCAGCGGCAGGGTCTTGTGCGCGGCGCTCATACCGTAGAGGTCGTACTTCTCGCCATTGGCCGTGGCCTGGCCATGGAACTTGGTGCCGTACCAGGAGGCGGTGCCGGTGGCCAGATAGCGTTTGGCATCCGGCATCGGGTAATAGGTTTTACCCAACACGGTATAGGGGTTGGCCTTATAGGCACCGTAGTGCGGCATCGGCACGGCGTCTGGCACTTTGGAAATATCCACGTCCCACCAGGGCGCGCCGTCGCGGTGTGGGCGGGAGAAATCGCCGGGGCCGGAAACGGTGGTGGTTTGCGTAGGCTGGGGCGCACGGCTGGTGGAACAGCTGGCCAGCAATAGAGCCAGTGCGCCAAAGGCGATGAGCTTGGACGGCATTACCTGCATTTACTTCGTGCCCCGGGCCTGAACCAGCAAGTCGGACAGCTGATGCACGGCCATGGCGTACATCGCGCTGCGGTTATAACGGGTGATGACATAAAAATTGGGTAAGCCTAACCAATATTCGGGGCCGGCTTCACCATCCAGACGAAAGGCAGTCACCGAAACGTCATCGCGCAACGCTTCGTGGCTCGACCAACCCATGGCACGCAGCTCGCCAACGGTCTTCACCGGGTCCAAGCCCTGGGTCAAACCGTCTTCGGCCTGCTCGCCACTGATCTGCGCGGTACTCACTACGGCTTCGCCAGTGACCCAGCCATGGCGCTTGAAGTAGCTGGCCACGCTGCCGATGGCATCATCGGGGTCGTTCCAGATATTGATGTGGCCGTCGCCGTCGAAATCCACCGCATAGGCGCGGAAGCTGCTCGGCATAAATTGCGGCATGCCCATGGCACCGGCGTAAGAGCCTTTCAGGGTCAGCGGATCAACCTGCTGCTCACGGGCCAGCAAAAGGAACTGCTTGAGCTCCTTGCGGAAGAAATCGGCACGCGGCGGGTAATCGAAGCCCAGGGTCGACAGCGCGTCGATCACCCGGTAGCTACCGGTGTTGCTGCCGTAGGAAGTCTCAACGCCAATGATGGCGACGATCACCTGAGCGGGTACACCGTACTCCTGCTCGGCTCGGGCCAGTGCGGCTTCGTGTTGTTTCCAGAACTCGACGCCCTGGTTGATGCGCCGGTCAGTGATAAAGATCGGCCGGTATTCAGCCCAGGTTTTGACCTTTTCGGCCGGACGGGAAATGGCGTCGAGGATCGACTGTTTGCGCTCAACCTCACGGAACAGGCTGACCAGCTGTTCGCCGGCAAAACCGTAGTCGCGGGTCATCTCGGCAACGAACTCGGCAACCTGCGGCGACCCTTCGTAGTCAGCAGCGACAGCCTGCTGGGCGAAACCGCAGATACCAGCAAGGCTGGCCAAATGTGCCGTGCGCGTGGCCCAGCGACGCAAACCTAGCATTAAATCCCTCACCCCAATCAAACCTGAGCAATCCACTTACGGTGCGTGTGGATAGCCATTAAAAGCCCAAACCCAGACATCAGTGTCACCAGCGAAGTTCCGCCGTAGCTAATGAAAGGAAGCGGCACCCCAACCACCGGCAACAGGCCACTGACCATGCCGATATTGACGAACACATAAACAAAGAAGGTCATTGTCAGGCTGCCGGCAAGCAGCTTACCGAACAGCGTCTGCGCTTGGACAGTTATTACCAGGCCGCGCGCAATCAGCATCGCGTACACCAGCAACAACAGGCAGATGCCGACCAGGCCGAACTCTTCGCCCAAAACCGCAATGATAAAGTCCGTATGGCTTTCCGGCAAAAAATCCAGGTGCGATTGCGTGCCTAAAAGCCAGCCTTTGCCGAACACGCCACCGGAGCCGATGGCCGCTTTGGACTGAATGATGTTCCAACCGGTACCCAGCGGATCACTCTCCGGATCGAGGAACGTCAGTACCCGCTGCTTCTGGTAATCGTGCATAACGAAGAACCACATGGCCACCGCCACCGGCACGACAGCCGTGACCGCGCCGAGGATCCAGCGCCATTGCAGGCCGGCCATAAACAGCACGAAGGCCCCCGAAGCGAGGATCAACAGCGAGGTGCCGAGGTCCGGCTGGCGGATCACCAGCACGAACGGAATACCGATCAGCGCCAGGCTGATGACGATGTGTTTGAGCCGCGGCGGCAAATTGTGTCTGGCCATGTACCAGGCAATGGTGGCCGGCATCAGGATCTTCATAAACTCGGCGGGCTGGAAGCGGATCACCCCGGGAATATTGATCCAGCGCGTGGCGCCCATGGCGTTGTGGCCCATCACGTCCACCACGACCAGCAAGCCGACCCCGGCCAGGTAGCCCAGCGGCACCCAGCGGGCGAGAAAACGCGGTTCGAACTGGGCGATCACGCACATGGCCACAGCGCCCAGGCCAAAGGAAGTGGCTTGTTTGAGCAGCAGATCAACGTTCTTGCCGCTGGCCGAATACAGCACGAACAGACTGCCGGCTGCGAGCACGGTAAGCAGCAGAAACAGCTGGCCGTCGATATGCAGGCGCTGCAGCAGGCTGGCGCGCCGACGCATCACGTCTTCGTTGGAAATCGAGCGGTCGAAGTTATTGCTCATGCTGGCCACTGTTCACGCTGCCTATGTTCACGCTGCGGTTATTCACGTTGCGGTGCCTCGGCCGTCACCGGCGGTGCGTATTGGGTCTTCAACTGGCCGTTGTCGCCCAGCAGCCAGGCATCCATCACCGCCTTGGCCACCGGCGCCGCCACACTGGAACCGCCCTCACCGTTTTCGATCATCACCGCCACCGCGATCTTCGGTGCCTCGGCCGGGGCGAAGGCGATAAACAGCGCATGGTCGCGGTGGCGCTCATCGAGCTTGGAGCGGTCGTATTTCTCGCCCTGCTTGATCGCTACTACCTGCGCGGTACCGCTCTTGCCGGCGATTCGGTAGCTGGAGGTGTCACCGACCTTGTGCGCGGTGCCGCGCGGGTTGTGCATCACTTGCTGCATGCCGGCACTCACCTGCGCCCAGTCGCCGGGGTTACGCAAAACGATATTAGGCATCGGGTTCGGGTCTACCGGCGGCACGCCATCGACGGTTTTCGCCAGGTGCGGGCGAATCCATTTGCCATGGTTGGCCACCAGTGCCGAAACCTGCGCCAGCTGCAACGGCGTGGTCTGCATATAGCCCTGGCCGATCCCCAGAATCAGGGTTTCCCCCGGGAACCACGCCTGGCGATAGCGCGCCCGTTTCCATTCCCGCGACGGCATCAGGCCCGGGGACTCTTCGAACATATCCAGGGAAACCTTCTGACCAATACCGAACCGGCTGAGGTAATTGCCCAGGCGGTCGATGCCGAGCTTATGCGCCAGGTCGTAAAAGTAGGTGTCGTTGGACCGCATGATCGCGGCCTGCAAATCCACCGAGCCATCGCCGGTGCGGTTCCAGTTGCGGTATTTGTGGTCGTAGTTCGGCAATTGATAGAAGCCGGGGTCGAACACCCGAGTGCTCGGCGTGACCACACCGCTGTCCAGACCGGCGATGGCCACCGCCGGCTTGATGGTCGAGCCTGGCGGATACAGGCCACGCAGCACCCGGTTGAACAGCGGCCGATCCGGCGAGTCGCGCAGTTCCGAATAGGCCTTGAAGCCGATGCCGGTGACAAACAGATTGGGGTCGAAGCTCGGCTGGCTGACCATTGCCAGCACCTCACCGGTGTTCGGGTCGAGGGCCACGATAGAACCACGACGACCACCCAGCGCCGCCTCTGCAGCTTCCTGCAGACGGATATCCATGCTCAGCACGATATCCGCGCCGGGCACCGGGTCAGTACGTTTCAACACCCGCAGCACGCGGCCACGGGCGTTGGTTTCAACTTCTTCGTAACCCACCTGGCCGTGCAGCTGCGGCTCGTAGAAGCGCTCGATGCCGGTTTTGCCGATATGGTGGGTGCCGCTGTAATTGACCGGATCGAGCACCTTCAGCTCGGCCTCGTTGATTCGCCCGACATAACCCACCGAGTGGGCAAAGTGCTCACCCTGCGGGTAATGGCGTACCAGTTGCGCCACCACTTCCACCCCGGGCAGGCGGAACTGGTTTACTGCGATGCGGGCGATCTGCTCTTCACTCAGTTCGAACAGAATCGGCACCGGCTCAAAGGGGCGGCGGCCCTGGCGCATACGCCGCTCGAACAGGGTGCGGTCTTCCTGGCTCAGCTCCAGCACTTCGACGATCACGTCGAGCACCTGCTCCCAGTCGCCGGCGCGCTCGCGGGTCATGCTCAGGCTGAAGCTCGGCCGGTTGTCGGCCACCACCACGCCATTGCGGTCGAAGATCAGCCCACGGGTGGGCGGAATCGGCTGCACATGCACGCGGTTGTTTTCGGACAGGGTCGAGTGGTACTCGTACTGGATCACCTGCAGGAAATACAGGCGCGCGATCAGCACCAGAATCAGCAAACAGATGGCAGCCGCCCCCACCACCACGCGATTGCGAACTAGGCGGGCGTCTTTCTCGTGGTCCTTGAGGCGGATCGGCTGCGGCATTACGAGGGCTTATTTGTGATAAGGGTGCCCGGACAACACGGTCCAGGCGCGATAAATCTGTTCACCGAGCAGAATCCGCACCAGCGGATGCGGCAAGGTCAACGGCGACAATGACCAGCGCTGTTCACTGCGCGCCTGCACCTCGGGCGCCAGCCCTTCCGGGCCACCGACCATCAGGTTGATGTTGCGTGCATCCAGACGCCAGCGTTCCAACTCCACCGCCAACTGCTCGGTGCTCCACGGCTTGCCGGTAACCTCGAGCGTGACGATCTTCTCCCCCGGTTGCACCTTGGCCAGCATGGCTTCGCCTTCCTGACGGATCAGGCGCGCCACGTCGGCATTCTTGCCACGGGTATTGAGGGGGATTTCCACCAGTTCCAGCGGTAGCTCGGCGGGCAGACGCTTGGCATATTCCTGCCAACCGTCTTCCACCCAGCGTGGCATGCGCGAACCGACAGCGATCAGACGTATACGCAAGGGAAACCCTTACTCGCCGTCAGTGTTGAACTGTTCCGGGCTGTTCTGGTTCTGCGCGCGGCTCTGCTCCGCGCCTTGCCACAGACGCTCAAGGTCGTAGAACTGGCGAGCGGTCGGCAGCATCACGTGAACGACGATGTCGCCCAGGTCGAGCAGTGCCCATTCACCGGTGTCCAGGCCTTCGCTGCCCAGTGGGCGCACGCCCTTTTCCTTGACCTTTTCCAGCACGTTATCCACCAGGGATTTGACGTGACGGTTGGAGGTACCGCTGGCGATCACCATAAAATCGGTGATGCTGGTTTTACCGCGCACATCGATGGTGGTGATGTCTTGGGCTTTGACGTCTTCGAGGGCAAAGACGGCCAGTTTGACCAGTTCTTCGCTCGGCATTACAGGCTTGCTCATAATTGACTCTTTCTCGTGTTCAGTTCTGCGCGCGGTACAGTCCGTGCGCATTGATGTAGGCCAGCACCGCGTCGGGCACCAGAAAACGCACCGACTTTCCGCTGGCCAGCAGATTCCGGATCTGGGTGGCAGACACCGCAAGCGGTGTCTGCCAGACAAAAGCAATCTGTCCGCTGGGCCCGGTTATGGCCTGCGGGTCGCTGACACTGCGGGCCGCCAGGACATCACGGAGCGCTTGCGGCGCTTCGCTGTCGGCATCCGGGCGTTGCAATACCAGGATGTGGCAATGGTCCAGCAGTTCTTCCCAGCGATGCCAGGTTGGCAGGCCACAAAAGGCGTCCCACCCCAGCAGTAAAAACAGTTGATCCTCAACCGCCAATTCAGCGCGCAACGACTCCAGGGTGTCGATGCTATAGGACGGCCGGTCGCGCTTGAGCTCGCGGTCGTCCACCGTCAGCAAGGGCACCCCGGCAACGGCCTGTTCGACCATTGCCAGACGATCCTGCGCCGACACCTGTGGCGCATCCCGATGGGGCGGGCGCGCGTTGGGAATCAGGCGCAGCTCGTCCAGACCCAGCTGTTCGGCAACTTCCAGGGCGCTGCGCAGATGGCCGACATGCACCGGATTGAAGGTGCCGCCGAGCATGCCAATGCGCTTGCCCACGGATGTCTGCTCGGTGTTCAAGTACGGATATGACCGTCGCCGAACACCACGTACTTCTCACTGGTCAGCCCTTCCAGACCAACCGGGCCACGGGCGTGCAGTTTATCGGTGGAAATACCGATCTCCGCGCCCAGGCCATATTCGAAACCATCGGCAAAGCGGGTCGACGCGTTGATCATCACCGAGGCGGAATCCACTTCAGTGATAAAGCGCCGGCCACTGGTGAAGTTCTCGGTAACGATGGAGTCGGTGTGCTGCGAGCCGTATTTATTGATGTGCTCGATGGCTTCATCAAGGCTGTCGAGGATCTTGATCGACAGAATCGGCGCGGTGTATTCGGTGCGCCAATCTTCTTCGGTGGCTTCCAACACATCGCTGCCCAGCAGTGCGCGGGTACGTGGGCAACCACGCAGCTCAACTTTCTTGTCACGGTAGATAGCGGCCAGCGGCGGCAATACGCGCTCAGCGATAGCGGCGTGCACCAGCAGGGTTTCCATGGTGTTGCACGGTGCGTAGCGCTGGGTTTTGGCGTTGTCGGCAATGCGGATGGCTTTGTCGATATCAGCCGCCACGTCGATATACACGTGGCAGATGCCGTCCAGGTGTTTGATCACCGGCACTTTGGCGTCACGGCTGATGCGCTCGATCAGGCTTTTGCCGCCACGGGGCACGATGACGTCGACGTATTCCGGCATGGTGATGAGCGCGCCAACGGCAGCGCGGTCGGTGGTTTCCACCACTTGCACCGCGGCGGCAGGCAAACCGGCCTCGGCCAAGCCTTGCTGAATGCAGGCGGCGATGGCGCGGTTGGAGTTAATCGCTTCCGAGCCGCCACGCAGGATGGTGGCGTTGCCGGATTTCAGGCACAGACTGGCGGCGTCGATGGTCACGTTCGGGCGCGACTCGTAAATGATGCCGATCACACCCAAGGGCACGCGCATTTTGCCGACCTGAATACCCGAAGGCAGGTAGCGCATATCGCGGATTTCACCGATGGGGTCTGGCAGGGTGGCCACCTGACGCAAGCCCTCGATCATCTCGTCGATGCGCGCGGGGGTCAGGGCCAGACGGTCCAGCAGGGCAGGTTCCAGGCCATTGGCACGGCCATTGGCGAGGTCTTGTTCATTGGCGGCGCTGAGCTCGGCACGGGCGGCATCAAGGGCCGCGGCGGCGGCGTGCAGGGCACGGTTCTTCTGCGCGGTACTGGCGCGGCCCACCACACGGGAGGCTTCGCGGGCAGTGCGACCCAGGCGGGTCATGTAGTCGAGCACGGACTCAGTCATGGTCTCGTTGGTCTGGCAGTGGGGAAAGCGGCTGATTATAGCGGCGCGGCGGGCCCACGCCCAGCGGCGTCTGGCGGGTGGTAAACAGGGCGTTACAACTGAGCCCCCGGTAACACTGGCAAGCGCAGCGGGCGGGGCTCGCCGAGAGACGGTGACACTTGCCCACAACCCCGGCCATTGCCCCGCCCGAAGGTTAGGTAAACAAACAGGCCGCGGATGTCTACCTTGCAGGCAAAGCCAACCGCCCACCGCCAAGGAAGGGCAAGAAAAACCAGAGGAGACGCGGCCATGCGCTATCGCACCGACTACAGTCCGGCCTTGCTCAATGAAACCGGCCAGCAGCTGCAACTGGGTGCCTGGCCCCTGCATTACCAGGCCTACTCCTCCCGCGCCAATGACCCTCGCCACCCGGTCCTGCTGTTAGGCGGTGCTTTCCAGTGCTTCCGCTCGTTCGCCAGTGAAGTGGCGGAGCTGCTGGCCGATCACCCGGTGATCCTCCTCGACCTGCCGAGCCAGGGCAGCAACCTGCAGCTGGCACCCGAGCTGAGCCTGGAAGCCTTGGCCGACCTGATCGCCGCCTTTATCGAGGAGCAACAGCTGCCACCGCTGATGCCCATCGGTCTGTCCTACGGTTCGGCGCTGGCCGGCTTGTTCGCCGCTCGTCACCCGCAACACTGTGCCCGTCTGCTGCTGGCCGGCATCACCGCCTTTGGCCGACGCGGCGCGCGGGTACTGCTGGAAGAAAGCCTGGCGCTGCTGACCGAAGGGCGCTGCGCCGAGTTCGCCCATGGTGCCGTCACCGGCCTGCTCAACCCCACCCGCAGCCAGGAAACCGGCGTAGCTCCGGTATTTCGCAAAGCCCTGCTGCGGCAATTGCAGCGTTTGTCGGCAACGGAAATCGAGCGTTACCGGCAGAACAGCCAGCGCCTGCTCGACTTCGCCGGTTTTAACCAACACCCCGCCTGCCCGACCCTGGTGCTGGCTGGCGAATACGACCACTTCACCCAACCCTGGGAACACACCTTGTTCGCCAGCGCGTGCCCGGCGGCCGAATGCGCACTTATCCACAATGCCGATCACCTGGCCAATTTCGAACAACGCAGCGCCTGCATAAGCCTCTACTCGCCGTTTTTGCGCGGCGAGCCGCGGCCATTGATCAGCCCCGGCAGCACCCATCTGCCACGCAGCCAATGGCTGCACCTGGAGAAACGCCATGAGCCGAGGAATGCGCCGTTGCACAGCAGGGCGCGGTTGCAGCATGCCGAAGTGGGTGAACTGACGGTGGACGTAAGCGAGTTAGGCTTTTTTGGCGGGTTGCTGCATGGCGACTTGCCGAGCCAGGTGCCGCTGCGTGGCTGGCAATTGCAGATGGTCGATATGCCGGCGCTGGCGATTCTGCCGCTGCGCCACAGCGGTTCGGAGTTGGCCTGGGTGTTTCCGCATACCGATGCGGCCGGGAGTGCGGCGCTGGCGGAGCGGTGTAGGGCGAATATCGCCGCAGGCGATATCCGCCGTAGTGATCGCGTCGAGAACGTAAGGCGGATATCCGCAGAGCGGATATTCGCCCTACATTCAGGTTGATGCCTCAATCACCCGCACCAACGTCGCCTGCGTAATCGGCGGCAACCCCTGGCTATGCAGCGCCGGGTCCAGCACCTCGGTATGACGAAAGCCGCAACGGCCAAACGCTTCGACGATTTCCTCGGCATTGCGGTAATGCAGCGGATAGTTGCCCCGCGTCAGCCGCCCCACCAGATCCACGCCCCAGCGCAATTGCCGATAGCGCGGATGCTCTTTCAGATCCGGGTACAGATCAGTCAGGTAGGTGGCCTGGGGAAAGGCCTTCAGCTGGGTGGCCAGCGCAGTCCAGAAACCCTCGATCAGCGGACGTTCGAAGTAATTCACCAGGCCCTCGGTGATCACCAGCACCGGCTCGTTACGGTCCAGCCCGGCAAATAGTGACTCGAGGCTTTGCCCGCCCTGCTCGGCGAGAATATCCACCGAGCGCACCTGATGCCGGCCAGTCAGCCAGCCTTCGCTGTGCAGCAGCAAACGTTTGCGCACGGCCATGCCAGGCAGATCCGCCTCCAGATAACGCAGCTCGGGATAACGCTGACAGAAGCGCCGCCCACGGGGCGATAGCCCGCAGGCAATTTCCACCACCTGGCGCACACCGCGCTCTTCAATGGCGGCGGTCAGCCGCGCATCCAGCAGCAGATGGCGCTGCAGCAACAGGTGTTCGATATCCAGACCAAAGCCCACCCGCGCGCCCCAGGCAATCGGCGTCAGCAACCCGTGCACCCAGCGCCCGAAGGGGGTGGCAAAGGCGGCGTCGCTAAGCTGGTGGCGGTACCAGACATACCCGGTGTAGTGGGCGCTGGGGCTGATATGGGCACTGTCGGCACGGCTGCGGTCGGACATGGCCAAGGCTCTTATTGTTATGATCGCCCGAGCCTAAGCCCTGCCCCGTTGCGATAACAGTCCATGTCGAATGAACCCACCCTTAGTTTGTCTGCCTGGCCCGTCGGCCGCGCCCTGCCCGACAGCTTTTTTGACCGCGACGCCCAGCTGCTGGCCCAGGCGCTGCTGGGCAAAGTCATTCGCCATTACGTGGATGGCCTGTGGCTGGCGGCGCGCATTATCGAAACCGAAGCGTACTACTTCGCCGAAAAAGGCAGCCACGCGTCCCTGGGCTACACGGAAAAACGCCGCGCGCTGTTTCTCGATGGCGGCCACATCTATATGTATTACGCCCGCGGCGGCGACTCGTTGAACTTCAGCGCCCAGGGGCCGGGCAACGCAGTGCTGATCAAGTCGGCCTTTCCCTATACCGACGCCCACAGCGGCCCGAGCTGTCTGGCGCAGATGCAGCGCAACAATCCCGGCGGTAGCGATCAGCCCCGCCCCCAGGAAAAACTCTGTAACGGTCAAACCCTGCTGTGCCGCGCCCTCGGCCTTAAAGTGCCGGCGTGGGACGGGCAACGCTTCGACCCGCAGCGACTGTTTGTCGAAGACGTTGGCTACGCCCCCGAGCAGATAATCCAGACCACCCGCTTAGGCATTCCCCTCGGCCGGGATGAACATTTGCTCTACCGCTTTGTCGATGCTGCTTACGCCCGCCATTGCACCCGCAACCCGCTACGCCGCGGGCAACTGGAAAATCAGGACTTCTATTTCGTGACTCCGCACCAGGACCTTGCCCCATGACCGAGTGGCTCAACCAACTTACCGGCTGGCTCAGCGCCAACCCGCAATGGCTGGGCATCGCCATTTTTGTTGTCGCCTGCGTCGAATGCCTGGCGATTGCCGGCATCATCGTGCCCGGCACCGTGCTGCTGTTTGCCATTGCCGTGCTGGCCGGCAGCGGTGCACTGACCCTGGGGGAAACCCTGCTGCTGGGTTACACCGGCGGCCTGCTCGGAGATGCGATTTCTTACGCGCTGGGCCGCCGCTTCCACCAGAACATCCGCCGCCTGCCCGGGCTGCGCAGCCATCCGGAATGGCTGGCCAGTGCGGAAAACTACTTCCAGCGTTATGGCGTGGTCAGCCTGCTGGTGGGCCGCTATATCGGCCCGCTGCGGCCCATGCTGCCGATGGTGGCGGGCATGCTCGATATGCCGCTGCCGCGCTTTATTGTCGTCAGCCTGGTGGCTGCGGCCGGTTGGTCGGTGGCCTACCTGATGCCCGGCTGGGCCACTGGTGCCGCCATGCGCCTGCCGCTCCCGGAGGGATTCTGGGGCCAGGCCGCCGTGGTCGCGGCGGGGTTGGCGGTACTGATCGGCGTCAGCCTGCAAGCCAGCCTGCGCCAACAGCGCTGGGCCACAGCGATCATGGCCGGGTTGGGCTTTGTGCTGCTGATTGCCATGCTGATCGGCTACCCGCTGCTGACACAACTGGACCAGGGCTTGATGGCCCTGGTGCAAGAACAACGGCAGCCGGCCATGGACAGTGTGGTGACCATCATCACCCGCCTGGGCGACTTCAAAACCCAAGTCACAGTGGGCGTCATGCTGTGTCTGATGCTGCTGCTGGCTCGCCAATACCGCGGGTTTTTCTTCGCCACCGGCACCCTGCTGGGCTGCGCCATCGCCAATCACTTTCTCAAACTGCTGTTTGGCCGTGCCCGCCCGGAAATCCTCCTGGAGCCGCTGCACAGCTTCAGCATGCCCAGCGGCCACAGCTCGGCCGCCTTTGCCTTCTTCCTGACCCTGGCGATATTGGCGGCGCGCGGCCAACCGCTGCGGATGCGTTTGACCTGGCTGCTGCTGGCGGTGATTCCGGCGCTGTCGATTGCCCTGTCGCGGGTGTATCTGGGCGTGCATTGGCCGACCGATATCATCGCAGGGGCCTTGCTGGCAGCGACCACCTGCGCGTTCAGCCTGACCCTGTCGCAATGGCGCACGCCGCTGCCGGCGATGTCGCCGCGGGTGTGGTGGTTGATTGTGCCGGCGTGTGTGGCGGTGTTGGGGTTTTATGCGAGTTGGGCGTTGCCACAGGCGTTGGAGCGGTATCGGTATTGAGGTTTTTTTGCTTTGAGGGTGGTGGTGTTCTTCATGACCGCGTTTGCTGGGCGTTTTGTTTCGCGCCTTACGCGCGAGTCACTTTTCTCAATCGCCAGAAAAGTAACCAAAAGCGCTTGCCCCTACCTGGGGTCTCCGCTGCGCTCCGACTTCCCTCGCTCCGTCGCTGCTCCAGGGGCCGGGCTGAGGGCCATGGATGGCCCTTCTCGCCGGCCCCTGGAGCGGCGACGGAGCGAGGGGAGTTTTCACGCAGTGAAAACCCAAGTTGGGGGCTAGACCTTTTGCTTACTTTTAGGGCAATGCTAAAAGTAAGTCGCGCGTAAGGCGCGAAACAAGAACGCCCAGCACACGCGGTAATCCAGAAAAACCAACTAATCCAACTAAGCCGTCATCTCCCCCTGCAACTCATCGAGCATGGCCTGAATCAGATCCAGCCGCTCCAACGGATCATCCACCGCCAGCAGCTTCAGCTTCTGCTCCGTATCGAACGGCAGCAAATACGCCAGCTGATACCCCAGACTCTGCTGACTAACCGCCTCACCCCCCATCCCCAACTCCGCCACCATCGGATGCTGCGCCAGCGCCTGCAATAGCGCCGCCAAGTCCGCATGCTCAGGCAACAGCGGCAAATCCGCCGGCTCATCACACCAAACAATATCGGCAGTAGTCAGCTGATCACGCTGCACTGCCGAGCGCTGCACCTGGAACCGTCGGGTACCTTCCACGCGAATGCCGAGTAACCCATTGGCCTGCTGCTTCCAATCACGGATCACCGCCTCGCAGCCAACCGGCGCAAAGGCGTCCACCGCATCGCCCACCTCCCGACCTTCGAGAATGCACACCACGCCAAAGCCTTCGTTGCGTTTCATGCAGGCGCTGATCATGTCCAGATAACGTGCTTCGAAAATCTGCAGGTCGAGCACGCTGCCGGGAAACAACACCACATTGAGGGGAAACAACGGCACCATCTTTTTTGCTCCTGGGTCAGCTACCAAGCTGTGACAACGCTCACGCGTGGATGATCAGCTGAAAAGCGCCACTGCCAATGGCAACGCCACCGCTGTGCCGACGCCCATCAGGCTCATGGCCAACGCAGCAAATGCACCACACTCCTCGCCCTCCTGCAGCGCCCGCGAGGTACCCACCGCGTGGGCCGTCATGCCCATGGCCAGACCTTGGGCAGCCGGGTGACGAACACCGATACGGCGCAACAGCTCCGGCCCGAGGATCGCACCGATTACCCCGGTAATCAGCACAAACACCGCCGCCAGGGCCGCGATGCCGCCAATCTGGTCGGCCACCAGCATGGCAATCGGCGACGTCACCGACTTGGGCGCCATGCTCATCAGCATCATATGGTCGGCACCAAACCACCACGCCAGCAGCACGCCCATGCCGGTGGCGACGACGCCGCCGATCAACAGGGTCAGCAGGGTTGGCCAGAACAGCTGGCGAATCCGTTTCAGGTTGAGAAACAGCGGCACAGCCAGGGCCACGGTGGCCGGGCCGAGGAAGATGGTCAGGGCTTGGGCGCTGACCTTGTATTCGTCGTAGCTGAGGCCGCAGGCCACCAGCACACCGATCACGGCGAGCATCGACACCAACACCGGCTGGAGGAAAAACCAGCGGGTTTTCTCGTAGGCCGCCAGGGCCAGTTGATAGGCACCGAGGGTCACGCCTACGCCAAACAGTGGGTGGTGGATCAGCGCCTGCCAGGCACCTGCGAAATCAAACATCGCGCTCACCCCGCTTGCGTTGCTGACGGTCGATCAGCATCTGCATCAACCAGCCGGCGAACAGCATCGACAGCAGCACCGAGAGCACCAGCGAACCGCCCACCGCCCAGAAATCTGCGGCAATCGCCTTGGCATACACCATCACGCCAACGGCAGCCGGCACCAGCAGCAACGGCAGATAGCGCAGCAAACTGGACGACGCCACGGAAATCGACTCGGCCACTTCGCCCTGCCAGATCAGGTAGGCCAGCAGCAGCACCAAGCCGATGATCGGCCCCGGCAACATATGCAGGAACAGCACGTTCAATACCGTGCCAAGCAGTTGGAAAACCACCAACCAGGTCAGGCCACGTAACAGCATGGAGTTCTCCAATCCGGACCGGGCGCGCAGCAGGCACCCGGGCAAAAAAAGCGCCGGCCATTATAAGCACGCTAAGCAAAACGCCCCAACCAGACCGGTGCGCCAGCTGTATGCCGTGTTATTCGCGCTAACGATGCAGGGTTGACCGGCCAAACCGTGCGTGATGATCTAGCGTGAATGGACGCTTTCAACAAAAACAAAACCCGTCTCCCCAAGGAGGACATATGCCATTGGTACCCGTCGCTGAACTGCAATCCTACATCGGCAAAGATATTGGCCACTCCGACTGGCTGACCATCGACCAGAACCGCATCAATCAATTCGCCGAGTGCACCGGCGATCACCAATTTATCCACGTCGACCCGGAGAAAGCGGCCAAGACCCCGTTCGGCACCACCATCGCCCACGGCTTCTTGTCGCTGTCGCTGATCCCGGTACTGATGGAAAAAATCGCGCTGGCCCCCGAGGGCCTGAAAATGGCTGTCAACTACGGCCTGGACAGCGTGCGCTTTATCCAGCCGGTGAAGGTCAACTCCCGCGTGCGCGCAGCCGTCAGCGTGATCGACGTGACCGAGAAGAACCCGGGGCAATGGCTGCTCAAGGCCAAAGTCACCCTGGAAATCGAAGGCCAGGCCAAGCCGGCTTATATCGCTGAATCGCTGAGCCTGTACTTCGTCTGAAGCAATCGCGGCTGAAGCCGCTCCTACGAGCCCGCACTATCCGTAGGAGCAGCTTCAGCCGCGATGCTTTTGCTGTGACACCGTCACGTTCTCCCATCCCCTTTACGGCATACTCTGGCAACCGTTCCCCGACACGGAAGTTGCGCGATGCCCCGCCTCCCCCTTCTCGCCCCACTGGCCCTTGCCCTGTTGCTCGCCGCCTGCGGCAAAGGCGAACCCATCACCCCGCCGAACGCCGTGCTACCCGACGGCGGCCGCTACCGTGGCGAGGTGGTCGACGGTCTGCTGCAAGGTAAAGGCCGCATCGATTACCCCAATGGCAGCTGGTACGAAGGCGGATTCAAAGATGGCCAGATGCAAGGCCAGGGCGAATTGCACCACGCCGACGGCACCCACTATGTGGGCGAGTTCGTGGCCGGCGACTTCGGTGGCCAGGGCACGCTGACCTATAGCGAAGGCAGCCACTATGAAGGCGGGTTCAAGGCTGGGGTCAAAGACGGGGTCGGCACGCTGAAGATCAAAGGCGGCGAAAGTTATCAGGGCGAATTCAAAGCCGACCAATTCCACGGCATTGGCAAACTGCAGCGAGCCGATGGCAGCAGTTTTGAAGGCAGTTTCAGCAAAGGCGAGCCACAAGGTTTCGGCACCACCACCGACGAGCACGGCAACCAGCTCAGCGGCACCTTTAAAAGCGGCAAGCTGAACGGCGAAGGCACGTTCAAAGGTGACGACGGCGACAGCTACGTCGGCGGCTACAAAAACTCCAACTTCGACGGCAAGGGCCGTTATCAGACTGCCGACGGTGACAGCTGGCTGGGCCAGTTCAGCAAGGGCAGCCTGACCGGCAAAGGTCAGGTCACGCGTGCCGACGGCAGCCACTACGAAGGCGAGTTCAGATATTGGCGCTACCACGGCGAAGGCCTGCTGACCCTGGCCGACGGCAGCCGCTATCAAGGGCACTTCGCCCACAACCAATATGATGGCGTCGGCACCCTGACACTGGCCGACGGCAGTGTTCAATCCGGCACCTGGAAAAACGGCGCGCTGATCCGCGACGCCCAGGGCAAGGCCCTGCCCGACCCACTGGAAGTCGGCCTGCTGACCCAAGGCAAACTGCTCGACCAGGCGCTGGCCGCTGTCCCTGCCTCTACGCCGGCGGTGGAACTCTACAGTCTGACCCTGGCCGGCGATGGCGCGCAAAGCGTATTCCTGCGCGAAGCCGATTACGTCAGCAAGTTGCTGAGCGAACGCTTTGGTGCCCACGGCCAGATCACCCTGGTCAATCACCGCGACCATATGCTCGACCGCCCGCTGGCCACCCGGGAGAACCTGCGCCGAGCGGTGAACACCCTGGCCGAACGATCGGGGCCGGAAGACCTGGTGTTCATCTACCTTACGAGTCACGGCTCCCGCGACCATCAGCTGAGCCTGGTGCAGCCCGGCCTGCAACTGAGCAATATGCCGGCCAGCGAATTGGCGGAACTGCTTTTGCCACTAAAGAGTCATTACAAAGTGGTAGTGGTATCGGCGTGCTTCTCCGGTGGCTTCCTGCCTGTCCTCAAGGATGACAAGACCCTGGTGATGACCGCCGCGCGCAGTGACCGGACCTCCTTCGGTTGCTCCGACGAGGCCGACTTCACTTACTTTGGTCGCGCGTTGTTCGCCGAAGCCTTGAGCAGTACCGACGATTTGCAGCGCGCCTTCGAGCAAGCCAAGGCCAGCGTGGCCAAACGCGAGCAGGAAGACGACTTCGAACCGTCGGAGCCACAGATCTGGGCCCCCAAGGCCGTGCTCGCACAGTGGCGCACCCTGCGTGAAAGCCAGGCCAGACACGCCTTGACTGCAAGCGCCGGCAGCAAAGCGGACGGCAGCAACTAGACTGAGGTTGGTGGATGCCAGGAGGGACTAAAACCATGTATTTGACCCCGCAAAACATCATGCTCACCGGTGCCACTGGCCTTACCGGTGAACACCTGCTGGACCGCCTGCTCAACGAGCCGACGGTGCAGCGCGTGCTGGCCCCGACGCGCCGCGCGCTGGCCGAGCACACCCACCTGGACAACCCGCAGGGCGATCTGCTGACCCAGTTGCCAATGCTCAATGGTAAGCAGGACATCGCCTTCTGCTGCCTGGGCACCACGATCAAACAGGCCGGCTCGCAAGAAGCCTTTCGCGCCGTGGATTACGACATGGTCCTGGCCGTCAGCCAGCGCGCCCGTGACCTGGGTGCCCGGCATTTCCTGCTGATCAGCGCGATGGGTGCCAACCCGAAATCCTCGGTGTTCTACAACCGGGTAAAGGGCGAAGTGGAACAGGCGCTGATCGCCCAGAACTGGCCACAACTGACCATCGCCCGCCCATCCCTGCTGATTGGCGATCGCATCGAACCACGCTTTGGCGAACGCCTGCTGGCACCGATCATGCGCTGGGTACCGGGCAAATACCGGGGCATTCCGGCCTGCACCCTGGCCCGCGCGCTCTGGCGTCTGGCCCTGGAAGAAGGTGAAGGCGTGCGGATCGTCGAATCGGATGAGCTGCGTCGACTCGGGCGCTGACCGTTGTCTATCGCTTAACGAGCGGCCACTATGGCCGCTCGTTTTTTTACTGGCCGAGATTGACCATGACCACCACCCTGCTCTCCGTCCTGCAAACCGCCGACATGCTGGAAATCAACGGCCTGTATGCCTGGCAGTTCGAACTGCACAGCGACCCGGCCCATGTCGGCCCGGCCCTGCGGATCGAATGCATGGACGGCCGCGAGCTGCGCAAATGGCAGTTCAGCCTGGAGCAGATCGCCGCTGCTCAGCACAACGTCGCAACCGACAGCTGGGCCATCAGCGATGACAAAGGCAGCCATGAGTTGAAGGCGCTGGCGGGAATCAACGCGGATAACTCGGATGCCGCTGACGACACGCCGGAGGACGACGTCGCCGAGCTGTAAAAGCATCGCGGCTAAAGCCCCTCCCACAAACAACTCGGTCCCTGTGGGGCTTTAGCCGCGATGCGGTTGATTTGGCACTATCCAACCAGGAGTGTGGTTCATGGGCTTTTACGACCGTCACATCCTCCCCCACTTGATCGACCTCGCCTGCGGCATGGGAGCGGTGATGAAGGCGCGCGCGCAGATCGTGCCCCAGGCCCACGGCCGGGTGCTGGAGATCGGCATCGGCAGCGGCCTCAATCTAGAGTTCTACGACGCGGCCAAGGTGCAGCAGATTGTCGGCGTCGACCCCTCTGCCGATATGCAGGCCCTGGCCCGCGAACGTGCCGCGCGCATCAGTATTCCAGTGGAAATGATCGCCCTGGAACTGGGGCAGATTCAGGCACCGGCGGCGAGCTTCGATAGCATCGTCTGCACCTTCACCCTGTGCACCATTCCCGATGCCGTGGCGGCGCTGAAGGAAATGCGCCGCGTGCTCAAACCCGGCGGCCGCTTGTGGTTTTGTGAGCATGGTAAAGCGCCGGATTTACCCGTACTGCGCTGGCAGAACCGCCTGACACCGATCTGGAAACCGCTGGCCGGCGGCTGTCATTTGAATCGGGATATACCCGAGTTGATTACAGCGGGCGGGTTCAGGATCGGGGATGTGCAGAGCCGTTATCTGAAGGGGCCGAAGCCGATGACGTTTGTGTATTCGGGGTGGGCGGATTGATTCCGTGCGCCTTCGTAGGAGCGACTTTAGCCGCGATGCTTTTGCTCCCAAGAGCATCGCGACTAAAGCCGCTCCTACAAAACCACCTACCCGTTACATCCCGCCGCTCACGCCAAGACTAAACCCCAACGCCGCCGCCAACGACAGCGGTAACAGCAAGGTATCCAGCAAGGCACTGGCCGGCAGATCCACCCCGGCGTATGTCGGCGCTTCGGTACCAAAGCGATCTAGCGGGCAGCAGCCGCCATTCAGGCTGTACCAATCCAGCCGCGTACCGGCGTATACCACCGGGGCACCAGGCTTGGCGGCGTTCAGCGTACGGGTGGTGGCGCAACCCAGCAGCTGGCTGGCGAGCAGCACCAGCGCCACAGCGCGGGCAAGCTTATTCATCGCTGCTCAAATGATGCTCACCCCAGCGCGGCAACATGTCCTGGGGAATATTCAGCACATTGAGGATGCGCGCCACCACAAAGTCGATCAGGTCATCGATGGTTTGCGGCTGGTGATAGAAGCCCGGTGCCGCCGGCAGAATCACTGCGCCCATATTCGACAGCTTGAGCATATTTTCCAGATGGATGCTGGAAAACGGTGCCTCGCGCGGCACCAGAATCAGCTGGCGGCGCTCCTTCAAAGCCACATCGGCGGCACGCTCGATCAGGTTGTTGCAGGCCCCGGTGGCAATCGCCGACAGGGTGCCAGTGGAACACGGCACCACCACCATAGCCCCCGGCGCGCCGGAGCCGGAGGCCACCGGTGCCATCCAGTCTTCTTTGCCGTACACGCGAATCTGCCCCGGTGCGGCACCGGTGTATTCGCTGAGAAACAACTGCATGGCTTGCGGCTTGGCCGGCAGAGTGACGTCGGTTTCGGTGGCCATCACCAACTGCGCCGCCTTGGAAATCAGAAAGTGCACCTCGCGCTCTTCCTGCACCAGACAGTCGAGCAGGCGCAGGCCGTATTGCGCGCCGGAAGCGCCGGTCATGGCCAGAGTGACGCGTTCAGGGCCGGTCATCATGGGCTCAGCCCTCCAGGGCAGCGGCGAGTTTGCCGTGCAGGCCGCCAAAGCCGCCGTTGCTCATCACCACCACCTGGGTGCCCGGCGAGGCCTGGGCTTTCACCGCCGCAATGATGCCTTCCAGCGAATCGAACACCTGCGAGGGCACGGTGCAACTGGCGGTGGTCGCCGCCAGGTCCCAGCCCAGATTCGGCGGGGCGAACCAGTACACCTGATCAGCCTGGGTAACGGAGTCTGGCAAGCCATCACGATGGGCACCGAGCTTCATCGAGTTGGAGCGCGGTTCGATAATGGCGATCACCTTGGCCGCGCCCACGCGCTTGCGCAGGCCGTCGAGGGTGGTGGCAATGGCGGTGGGGTGGTGGGCGAAGTCGTCGTAAATGGTCACGCCTTTTACTTCAGCGACTTTCTCCATCCGCCGCTTCACATTCTTGAACGCGCTCAAGGCTTCAACGCCCTGTGCCGGAACCACCCCGACGTGACGCGCTGCTGCCAGGCAGACCAGGGCGTTGGCGACGTTGTGCTGACCGGTCAGCGGCCAATCCACTACGCCCTGGGCCACGCCTTCAAAACTCACCTCAAAGCGCGAGCCGTCATCGCTGAGCAGCTTGGCCTGCCACTGGGCACCGTCGCCGGTGGTTTGCACCGGGGTCCAGCAGCCCATGTCGATCACGCGCTGGAGTGCGGTTTCGGCGGCCGGGTAGATCACCAGGCCTTCGCTGGGAATGGTGCGCACCAGGTGGTGGAACTGCCGCTCGATGGCGGCCAGATCCGGGAAGATATCCGCGTGGTCGAACTCGAGGTTATTAAGGATGGCGGTACGCGGGCGGTAGTGGACGAACTTGGAGCGCTTGTCGAAGAAGGCGCTGTCGTATTCGTCGGCCTCAACCACGAAAAACGGCGTGCCACCCAGGCGCGCCGACACCGCGAAGTTCTGCGGTACGCCGCCAATCAGAAAGCCCGGGCTCATGCCGGCGTGTTCCAGCACCCAGGCCAACATGCTGCTGGTGGTGGTTTTGCCATGGGTGCCGGCTACCGCTAATACCCAGCGGCCTTGCAGCACATGGTCGGCCAGCCACTGCGGGCCGGACACATAGGGCAGGCCCTTGTTCAGCACGTACTCCACCGCAGGGTTGCCGCGCGACAGGGCGTTGCCAACCACCACCAGGTCGGGGGCTGGGTCGAGGTGCGCAGGGTCGTAGCCTTGCATCAGTTCGATGCCCTGGGCTTGCAGCTGGGTGCTCATGGGTGGGTAGACGTTGGCATCGGAACCGGTCACCCGGTGGCCCAGCTCTTTAGCCAACACCGCCAGCGAGCCCATAAAGGTGCCGCAAATACCCAGAACATGAATGTGCATAAACAACCTCGAACCGCCTGGAGAAACAGGCCGGCAGGTTACCGCAGGCGGGGGATGGGGGGGTAGTGATGGCTCGCCGCAACGGGCGTTGTTACCTGCGAGATTCTGGGGCCCAGCCTGCGCTGGGATCCAGAATAGTGAAGGGAATGCATCATCAAGGCCGTTCGATGCCGTGCTTATGCAGCTTGCGATACAGCGTATTGCGGCTGATCCCCAACTGTTCCGCCGTGCGGCTCATATGCCAGTGCTGCTGGTTAAGCGTGGTGAGCAACGTACCGCGTTCCGCCGTTTGCAGCGGTTGTTCAACCATCACCGCCGGCACGCGCGGCACCTGGCGAAACTCCGCCGGCAAATCCCGCAGGCTGATGCGTTCTTCATCACACAACGCCGCCAGGGTTCGCAGCACATTGCGCAGCTGGCGCACGTTGCCGGGCCACGGATGGTTGAGCAGGGCCGCACGCGCATCGGCATCCAGGCGCAGCGTCTGGCCCTGGGCCTCTTCGTTCAGCAGGTGCTGGAGCAGTTGTTCGCGGTCGCTGCGCTCACGCAGCGGCGGCAAGCTCAGCACCAGGCCATTGAGGCGGTAATACAGGTCTTCGCGGAAACTGCCATTGGCCACGTGCTCGCCCAGTTCCCGGTGGGTGGCGCTGATTATTCGCACATTCACCGCTTGCGCGGTGCCACCGATGGGCACCACCTGGCGCTCTTCAAGCACCCGCAACAATCGGGTTTGCAGGGCCAGCGGCATATCACCGATTTCATCGAGGAACAGCGTGCCGCCATCGGCCTGTTGCAGCTTGCCGGTCATGCCCTCTTTGCGCGCGCCGGTAAAGCTGCCGCCGCGATAACCGAACAGTTCGCTTTCGATCAGGCTTTCCGGAATGGCCGCGCAGTTAAGGGCGACGAAGGCATGGCCGGAACGGGAGCTGGCCTGGTGGATGGCCTTGGCGAAGGCTTCCTTGCCGGTGCCGGTTTCGCCATTGATCAACAACGGCACATCGCGCTCAAACACCCGCAAGGCGCGGCGGAACTCACCCTGCAAGACGACATCGCCCAGACACAGGCTGGCCGGGATATCAGCGGCAGGCTGTTTACTGATCAGCCGGCTGATGGATGGCTGGCTGCGCGCCATGCCGCGCACCTGGGCAAATAGCGCCCGGCCGCTGTGGCTGCGCAGCGGCCAACTGGTGCTGTGGCCGGCGCGACCGAGCAGGTCGTCGAGGCGGCAATCGAAGAAGGCTTCCAGCGGCTGGCCGATCAATTGTGCGCGGCTGGTACCGAGCAGATTCATCGCACTCTGGTTCACCGCGCTGATCCGCCCCTCGCCATCAAAGGCCAGCAAACCTTCGCTGAACAGCCCGACGTATTCAGCCTGCAGATGAAAGCGCAGCAACCACTGCCCTTCGAAGCGGCGCAGGAAGTAGCAGCTTTCGATCATCTTGGCCGACAGGTTGACCAGCGCCATGGTGTGGAACTGGCTTTGCCGCGATACATCCTGGCGCGCCGAGGACACATCGAGCACCGCGAGCAACTCGCCCTGGCAGTCGAACACCGGGCTGGCCGAGCAGGTCAGCCCGGTGTGGCGGCCACGGAAATGTTCGTCCTGGTGAATGGTCAGGGCCTGGCGCTCCACCAGGCAGGTGCCGATGCCGTTGGTGCCTTCGCAGGCTTCGCTCCAGTCCGCGCCCAGCCACAGGCCGGCACGCTCGAAGGTCTTGCGTTCGGAGTTGGCGGTGACGCTGTTGAGGATCACCCCACGGGCGTCAGTCAACAGCACCGCATGGCCATCGCCGGCCAGTTGCTGATACAGGCTGGTCATCTCGCCGCTGGCAATTTCCAGCACCTGCTGCAACTGCTCGCGACGTTCCAGTACGCGGGCGTGTTCGAGCACGGTGGGGGCCATGGTCTGGCCAGGGTCGAGGTGATAGTCCTGCAGGCAGCGCAGCCACGAGCGGGCGATGGAAGGATCGGCGGCCGGGCCATCGGCTTGGCTCTTGCCCTGCGCCAGGGTCATCACCTGTTGGGTGTGACGGTTGAATTGACTCTGCATTGTTATTGTTCTCCGCAGTGTGCCCTCGCTTTGCGCATGTAAGCGCCGGGGCCGGGCTGAGCATAGCCTGGGTGATGCGCCAAGGCTGTACCAAGAGTGGGACAAACTGTCACCGGCGCTGTTGCATAACCGCCCATCAGTTACCCATAAGCGCCAAGCGCCTACCGCCAATCCCCCGTCGCACGTGCCTTCCGGCGTTTCCACCAGCGTGGCGCAGCCCTTGCTCTACGCTTAACCCAGCGCAACAGCGCGTACTCCCCATAAGCACAAAAGCCAGGAGAACTTCACCATGCAATACGCACATCCGGGCACCAGCGGCGCCATCGTTTCGTTCAAAAGCCGCTACGGCAATTACATCAACGGTGAGTTCGTGGCCCCGGTCAAAGGCCAGTACTTCACCAACACCTCGCCGGTAAACGGCAAGGCCATCGCCGAATTCCCTCGCTCCACTGCCGAAGACATCGATAAAGCCCTGGACGCCGCCCACGCGGCCAGCGACGCCTGGGGCAAGACCTCGGCCCAGGACCGCTCCCTGGTGCTGCTGAAAATCGCCGACCGTATCGAAGCCAACCTCGAGCTGCTGGCCGTCACCGAAACCTGGGACAACGGCAAGGCCGTGCGCGAAACCCTGAACGCCGACATCCCCCTGGCCGCCGACCATTTCCGTTACTTCGCCGGCTGCATCCGCGCTCAGGAAGGCTCTGCCGCGGAGATCACTGAACACACAGTGGCCTACCACATCCATGAACCGCTGGGCGTGGTCGGGCAGATCATCCCGTGGAACTTCCCGCTGCTGATGGCCGCCTGGAAACTCGCCCCGGCCCTGGCCGCCGGCAACTGCGTGGTGCTCAAACCCGCCGAGCAGACGCCGCTGGGCATTGCCGTGCTGCTGGAGCTGATCGGCGATCTGCTGCCACCTGGCGTACTGAACGTGGTGCAGGGGTTTGGCAAGGAGGCGGGCGAGGCGCTGGCGACCAGTAAACGCATCGCAAAAATTGCCTTCACCGGCTCCACCCCGGTGGGTTCGCACATCATGAAATGCGCGGCGGAAAACATTATTCCGAGCACCGTGGAGCTGGGCGGCAAGTCGCCGAATATCTTCTTTGAAGACATCATGCAGGCCGAGCCGAGCTTTATTGAAAAGGCTGCCGAAGGCCTGGTGCTGGCGTTCTTCAACCAGGGCGAAGTGTGCACCTGCCCATCGCGGGCGCTGGTGCAGGAGTCGATCTATCCGGCATTCATGGCCGAGGTGATGAAGAAGATCACCCAGATCAAACGCGGCGACCCGCTGGACACCGACACCATGGTCGGTGCCCAGGCCTCGGAGCAGCAGTTCGACAAGATCCTCTCCTACCTGGAAATTGCCAAAGGCGAAGGTGCCGAGCTGCTTACCGGTGGCAAGGTGGAACAACTGTCGGGCGACCTGGCGTCGGGCTATTACATCCAGCCGACCCTGCTCAAGGGCAACAACAAGATGCGCGTGTTCCAGGAAGAGATTTTCGGCCCGGTCGTCAGCGTCACCACCTTCAAGGACGAAGCCGAAGCCCTGGCGATTGCCAACGACACCGAGTTCGGCCTGGGTGCCGGGCTGTGGACCCGCGATATCAACCGCGCGTACCGGGTTGGCCGGGCGATCAAGGCCGGACGGGTGTGGACCAACTGCTACCACCTGTACCCGGCGCATGCGGCGTTTGGCGGGTACAAGAAGTCCGGGGTTGGCCGTGAGACGCACAAGATGATGCTCGACCATTACCAGCAGACTAAAAACCTGCTGGTGAGCTATGACATCAATCCGCTGGGGTTTTTCTAAACCCAACAGCTGATGCAAACCTCGTAGGAGCGGCTTCGGCCGCGATGCTGTTGGCCTTGAAAAGCATCGCGGCTGAAGCCGCTCCTACGGTCTAATGTTGGCCCAACAACGGTGCGTGATGCCGCCGTTGTTGGGCTTCGCTGCGCTCAACCCAACCTACCCGCTGAATCGACTTATCGGTCATTTTCAGCCGCGCACCAAAAACGACCCACATCCCTGCCAATCGCGACCTTTCCCCAACGCCTCGCAACATTTTGTTGCCGATGGCATGGCCGTTGCGTGAATCCCCCGGTCTTTCTGATCTGTTCAACACTCAGGGCGGGTACAAACATGACTACAACAACACAACTCAAACCCACGTTAGGCACCCTGCATTTATGGGGGATTGCCGTTGGCCTGGTGATTTCTGGCGAGTACTTCGGCTGGAGCTACGGTTGGGGCACCGCGGGTACCTTGGGCTTTCTCGTCACCGCATTGATGGTGGCGGCGATGTACACCTGTTTTATCTTCAGCTTCACCGAACTGACCACCGCCATTCCCCACGCCGGCGGCCCGTTCGCATATGCCCGTCGCGCCTTCGGTGAAAAGGCCGGGCTATTGGCCGGTCTGGCGACCCTGATCGAGTTCGTGTTCGCGCCGCCGGCCATTGCCATGGCCATTGGTGCCTACCTGAATGTGCAGTTCCCGAGTCTGGATCCGAAACACGCCGCCGTCGGCGCGTACTTCGTGTTTATGACCCTGAACATTCTTGGCGTGCGCATTGCCGCCACCTTCGAACTGGTAGTGACCGTGCTCGCAGTGGCCGAACTGTTGGTGTTTATGGGCGTGGTTGCACCGGGCTTCAGCTTCAGCAACTTCGTCTTGAACGGCTGGTCGGGCGCTAACGAGTTCAGCGCGGCGTCGATTTCCGGCATCTTCGCGGCCATTCCGTTCGCCATCTGGTTCTTCCTGGCCATCGAAGGCGCCGCCATGGCCGCCGAAGAAGCCAAAGACCCGAAACGCACCATTCCCAAGGCCTATATCAGCGGCATCCTGACCCTGGTGTTCCTCGCCGTTGGCGTGATGATCATGGCCGGTGGTGTCGGCGACTGGACCAAGCTGTCGGGCATCAACGACCCGCTGCCACAGGCGATGAAAACCGTGGTGGGCGAGAACTCCGGCTGGATGCATATGCTGGTGTGGATCGGCCTGTTCGGTCTGGTGGCCAGCTTCCACGGCATCATCCTCGGCTACTCCCGTCAGTTCTTCGCCCTCGCCCGTGCCGGCTACCTGCCCAAAGGCCTGGCCAAGCTGTCGCGCTTCCATACCCCGCACCGCGCCATTATCGCCGGCGGCCTGGTGGGCATCGCGGCAATCTACAGCGACGGCCTGATCAACCTGCAAGGTATGACCCTGACCGCCGCGATGATCACCATGTCGGTGTTCGGCGCCATCGTCATGTACATCATCAGCATGCTCAGCCTGTTCAAACTGCGCAAAACCGAGCCAAACCTGGAGCGTACCTTCCGCGCCCCGGGCTACCCGATCGTGCCGGGTATCGCCCTGGTATTGGCCGTGGTCTGCCTGGTGGCCATGGCCTGGTTCAACACCACCATCGGCCTGATCTTCCTGGGCTTTATGGCGGTCGGCTTCGTCTACTTCCAACTGACTGCAGCGCAGCGCGCCAGCGCCCCGGCCGACGTGATGCTCAACGGCGCCTGATCGGCGCTGTCTGCCAACCCGTGTGACCTGGGCCCGCTTTGCGGGCCCAGTCTTTGCAGAACCTATCTGCGATGGCGCTGAACTAGACTGCCTTAGCCGTATCGCAAATAGGCTCTCGGAGCCATTAGAAGGAGTGCCTATGGCCCGTTTTTCTCATTCGGTAGGCAGCGAAACCTACCGTTTCGACAGCCTTAAAGAGGTGATGGCCAAAGCCAGCCCGGCACGTTCCGGTGATTACCTGGCCGAAGTCGCCGCCAGCAACGATGGCGAGCGCGTGGCCGCGCAGATGGCGCTGGCCGATATCCCGCTCAAGCATTTTCTCGATGAGGCGCTGATTCCCTATGAACAGGACGAAGTCACCCGCCTGATCATCGACAGCCACGACACCCTCGCCTTCGCCCCGGTCAGCCACCTCACCGTGGGCGGCTTTCGCGACTGGCTGCTCAGCGACCACGCCAACGAATCCAGCCTGCGCGCCCTGGCCCCGGGCCTGACGCCGGAAATGGCCGCAGCGGTGTCGAAGATCATGCGCGTGCAGGACCTGGTGCTGGTGGCGCAGAAGATTCGCGTGGTCACCCAGTTCCGCGGCACCCTGGGTTTGCCGGGTCGGCTCTCCACCCGCCTGCAGCCCAACCACCCCACCGACGAGCCGGCCGGCATCGCCGCGAGCATTCTCGATGGCCTGCTGTACGGCAATGGCGACGCCATGATCGGCATCAACCCGGCCACCGACAGCATCGCCTCGATCTGCGCCATGCTGGAAATGCTCGATGCAATCATCCAGCGCTACGAAATCCCCACCCAGGCCTGCGTGCTTACCCATGTCACCACCTCGATTGCCGCCATTGAGCGCGGTGTGCCGCTGGATCTGGTGTTTCAGTCCATCGCCGGCACCGAAGCGGCCAACGCCAGCTTCGGCATCAGCCTGAAACTGCTGCAGGAAGGTTACGAAGCGGGGCTGAGCCTCAAGCGCGGCACCCTGGGCAATAATCTGATGTACTTCGAAACCGGCCAGGGCAGCGCCCTGTCGGCCAATGCTCACCATGGCGTCGATCAGCAAACCTGCGAGGCGCGCGCCTATGCGGTGGCCCGCCACTTCAAACCCTTTCTGGTCAACACCGTGGTCGGTTTTATCGGCCCGGAGTACCTGTACAACGGCAAGCAGATCATCCGCGCAGGCCTGGAAGACCACTTCTGCGGCAAGCTGCTGGGCGTGCCCATGGGTTGCGATATCTGCTACACCAACCACGCCGAAGCCGACCAGGACGATATGGATATGCTCCTGACGCTGCTGGGGGTGGCGGGGATCAACTTCATCATGGGCATCCCCGGCTCTGACGACATCATGCTCAACTACCAGACCACCTCGTTCCATGATGCCCTCTACGCCCGGCAAACCCTGGGCCTGCGCCCGGCACCGGAGTTCGAGGCGTGGCTGCAACGCATGGGCATCTTCACCCAGGCCGATGGCCGCGTGCGCTTTGGCGAGCAGTTGCCGCCGGCGTTTCGCCAGGCCCTCGCGCAGTTGAGTTAGTTCGCTAACCCCGTAGGAGCGGCTTCAGCCGCGATGCTCTTGATCTCGAAAAACATCGCGGCTGAAGCCGCTCCTACGAGGATCGTGTTTAAGGACGAAATATGGATAACGATCCAACCATCACCGGCAGCATCGACAACCCCTGGCAGGAGCTGCGTCGCCTTACTCCGGCACGCATCGCGTTAGGCCGCGCCGGCACCAGCCTGCCGACCAACGCCCAGCTCGACTTCCAATACGCCCACGCCCAGGCCCGCGATGCCGTGCACCTGCCGTTCGACCATGCCGGTCTCAGTGCGCAACTGGCCGAACGCGGCCGCGCCAGCCTGCTGCTGCACAGCGCCGCCGCCGACCGTCACAGCTATCTGCAACGGCCGGATCTGGGCCGCAAGCTGAATGCCGAATCGGCGCAAACCCTGCGCGAGTACGCCCTGGCCAACCCCGGTGGCGTCGATCTGGCCATCGTGATTGCCGACGGCTTGTCCGCGCTGGCCGTACATCGCCATAGCCTGCCGTTTCTGCAGCGCCTGGAAGAGCAGGCGGCCGCCGACAACTGGAGCCTGTCGCCAGTGATACTGGTGGAACAGGGCCGGGTGGCGGTGGCCGATGAAGTGGGGCAACTGCTCGGCGCGAAGATGGTGGTGATCCTGATTGGCGAGCGCCCCGGCCTCAGTTCGCCGGACAGCCTGGGCCTGTATTTCACCTACGCGCCCAAGGTCGGCCTTACCGATGCATACCGTAACTGCATCTCCAATGTGCGCCTCGAAGGCCTGAGCTATGGCATGGCAGCCCATCGCCTGCTGTACTTGATGCGGGAGGCGTGTCGCCGTCAGCTGTCAGGCGTAAACCTCAAGGACGAAGCCGAAGTGCATAGCCTTGGGGAGGAAAACGCCCAAGACATGCGCCACAACTTCCTTCTGGATGCGCCGAAAGTCTAATGGCTGACGTCGGATCAAACGCTTGCTTGGATTGCGCTTTCTACTCATGCCAGGCAGCATCTCGGCATCGCTGGCACTGCCCGTGCATCGCAAGCGAAGCCCAATTTCATTGCAGTCGAGGCCACTATGCGCATTGTCCAAGCCACCCTTGAGCACCTGGATCTGTTGACGCCGCTGTTCGTCAAATACCGCGAGTTCTATGGTGAGCTGCCGTTTCCGGACTCCTCGCGCAAATTTCTCGAAGTGCGCCTGCGCCGCAAAGAGTCGGTGATCTACCTGGCGTTGGCCGATGACGAAGACAAGCTGATGGGCTTCTGCCAGCTGTATCCAAGCTATTCGTCGCTGTCGCTGAAGCGGGTGTGGATCCTCAACGATATCTATGTAGCCGAAGACGCCCGCCGCCAGCTGGTGGCCGACCGTCTGCTGCAAACCGCGAAGAAAATGGCCAAGGAGACCAACGCTGTGCGTATGCGGGTGTCCACCAGTAGCAACAACGATGTGGCACAGAAGGTGTACGAATCCATTGGCTTTCGCGAAGACACCCAGTTCAAGAGCTACGTGCTGCCCATCAACAGCGACTGACTTAAAGCGTTCACGGGGCTGCGTTAGCCTCGCTCGCGGCCCCAAGAGCGAACGCCGCGCCGCCTGGCGCACCAAGGCAGGGCAAAGCTCCTTGCCATGATCGTCCATCAGTCGCATTGCTGGAAACGCGCTGCAACAAACTGCAGCACGAGCCCAAGACCTTGCTCTTATAATGCCGACCGACTTACCGGCTATCGAACGCCAGTGCCTTTTCACCGCAGCGCAATAGGCGTCATATGGAATTCAACCCGATTGATCTGATTCTGCACCTGGACAACTACCTGGCCGTACTGGTGGCGAACTATGGTGTGTGGATCTACGCCATCCTGTTTCTGGTGATCTTCTGCGAAACCGGTCTGGTGGTGATGCCGTTCCTGCCGGGTGACTCCCTACTGTTTATCGCCGGTGCCATGTGCGCCACCGGCAGCATGGATCCGGTTCTGCTGGCGGGCCTGCTGATGCTGGCGGCGGTGCTGGGCGACAGCACCAACTACCTGATCGGGCGCAATGTCGGCGAAAAGCTGTTCAGCAACCCAAAATCGAAAATCTTCCGCCGCGACTACCTGCAACGTACCCACGACTTCTACGACCGCCACGGCGGCAAGACCGTGACTCTGGCGCGCTTCCTGCCCATCGTGCGGACCTTCGCGCCGTTCGTGGCGGGCGTTGGCAAAATGCCTTACCTGCGCTTTCTCGGTTTCAGCGCCGCGGGCACCGCGGCCTGGGTCGGCGGCCTGGTGACCCTGGGCTACTTCTTCGGCAACGCGCCGGTGGTCAAAGACAACCTGTCGCTGATGATCGTGGTGGTGATCGGTTTGTCCCTGCTGCCCATGCTGATTGGCTGGATTCACCATCGCCTGCGTCCGGAAACCGCGCCCGACTCGGCCAACTGACCGGCACCGCCCATGTGGTTTCTGCGCGGCTGGCGTCAGCGCCGTATTCTCGCCAAGCACCCGATAACGCCCGAACTGTGGGCCCGGGTGCTGCAGCGCCTGCCGATTCTCGACGGCCTCAGCAGCGACGAAGCGCAGCGCCTGCAACGCCGCGCCGTGCTGTTTTTGCATGACAAACACCTGACCGCCCTGCCCGGCGTCGACCTGCATCAGGAAGAGCGTCTGCACCTGGCCGCCCTGGCGCAATTACCGCTGCTGCACCTGCCCGACCTCGACTGGTATCAGGGCTTCCACGAAATCCTTCTGTACCCCGGCGACTTCATCAGCCCGCAGCGCCACCGCGACCCCAATGGCATCGAACACCAGTGGGACGGCGAGCACAGCGGCGAAGCCTGGCTGCGTGGACCGGTGATCCTGGCCTGGCCAGGGGTGCTCAGCAGCGGCGGCTGGGACGGCTACAACCTGGTGATCCACGAGCTGGCGCACAAACTCGATATGCTCAATGGCGATGCCAACGGCCTGCCGCCACTGCATCGCAATATGCGCCTGGACGACTGGTCGAGCGCTATGCAGAGCGCCTATGACGACCTCAATCGCCAGCTCGATGACAATCCCGATGGCGAAACCGCCATTGACCCCTACGCCGCGGAAAACCCCGCCGAGTTCTTTGCCGTGACCAGCGAATACTTCTTCAGCGCCCCGGATCTGCTGACGCAGGCCTACCCCAAGGTTTATGTGCAACTGCAGGCCTTCTATCGTCAGGACCCGCTGGCCCGCCTGCGCAGCCTCGAACAGGCCCGTCAGCAGGCGACAAACGAGACCAACGGCTGAGTCGCCAAGCATGGTAACGGCGGGCGAATATGCCTATAATCGCGCCCACTTTTTGGCCGCCACCGGCCAAGTTTGATTGGCCAACCAAGGGAAGCGAACCCATGAGCTACAGCAAAGTCCCGGCCGGCAAAGACCTGCCGAACGACATCTACGTCGCCATCGAGATTCCGGCCAACCACGCGCCGATCAAGTACGAAATCGACAAAGACACCGACTGCCTGTTCGTCGACCGTTTCATGGCCACCCCGATGTTCTACCCAGCCAACTATGGCTACATCCCCAACACCCTGGCCGACGACGGCGACGCCCTCGACGTGCTGGTAGTGACCCCTTACCCAGTAGCCCCAGGCTCGGTAATCCGCGCACGCCCGATTGGCGTTCTGCACATGACCGACGAAGCCGGTGGCGACGCCAAACTGTTGGCCGTACCGCACGACAAGCTGTCGCAGCTGTACGTCGACGTTAAGGAATACACCGACCTGCCCCCACTGCTGCTTGAGCAGATCAAGCACTTCTTCGAGAACTACAAAGATCTCGAGAAAGGCAAATGGGTCAAGGTTGAAGGCTGGGGCAACGCAGACGCGGCCCGTGCCGAGATTTTGAAGGCGGTTGCGGCTTACCAAAAATAAGCCAAGGCTTCCCACTAAAAACCGGCCACAAGCTGGTTTTTTTATGCCTAAAAAAAGCCTAGGCTGTTGAAAACGCTAATTTTGCACCTTCAACCCACAAACCCCCGAAAACTCGCTCGATAGTCCGTCGGCTTGAGATAGAGATGTTGCGCGAGGTCACCGCTGAGCACGAATAGCTTGGGCACGCTGCGAAGCTGAAACACCCGATATAGAAAGAACTGATCTCCCACTTCTTTAGAAAACTCCAGCTCATTGTGGCTGACCTGAAATGACGAGGCGACCCCACCATTGGTAGTTTTGACCTCGATAAAACGATGACGCATCTCGTCCTCAAACGAAAGAATGTCAAAACCGGCGCCGTCGCCTTGCGTATCCGCCACCCACTCCAGACGCTGGAACAGCTCCGGACAGCCCATAGCCGTCAGGCGCAGTTGTTCGAACCCAATGACCCACTGCTCTCCAGCCCGTCCCAGTTTACGATTAGACTCATCCCGGGCGGCAAAGTCGAACTTCCGCGGCAACCGTTGCCGCAGCGGCGCAGTCCCTGGAAAGAGTTCGTCTCGGGTCGGCGCGTCAACCAGGGCTGCAAGGTACATCTTCTCGCCAGGTAGCTTTACCTCCTCCATGGCGTCGACAATGATGCTGACCAACGATTGATGCTTCAACACATACGCTTGTACGGTCTTACGAAGCAATAGCTGACTGTTTCCCCTGGGTTTATAGCCGTTGATATAGGGCAATCCCAACGAGGACAGCACGGCACTAATGTTCTGGTGCTTTAGCTCTACAGAGGATTTGCTGCGGCCAATTAGCTGCTTTCGTAACGCCTCATTGTGGGCGGACTTGTTATAGGTCAAGGCCAAGGCATCGGCATGCAACATTTCGAAGTAGTCGGCCACCGTGGCCCGGACTTCATCTTCAGACCAGTCCTCACCGATTCGGATCACGTTAAAGCCTAGCTGCTGCAGTAAGGGGACCACCGAAGCCTCGCCACCGGAGAAGCTTTCCGCGGCCAACGGACCCTGATCAGGAAATTGCTTGCCGAAAGCGACACCTACGATAGCCTTGGAGTCGCAATCGATGCCGGTTCTCGGATCGCGCACAAGAAAATCTCGCGATTTGCCGAAGCCATAGCGCGCTAGAAATCTCGTTCGGCCAAGCTGCGAGAACTCATCGAGGGCGGCCTGGACAGCTGCAGGGCTTCTTAACTTGAAGAGCTGAGACATTAGGGCTGTACCTTGCTGCAGCGAATGTACAATTCAAGAGATACGAATATTGCAGTCAAAGCAAGAAAACCTACCCTCACGTCTAGAATCAGCAGGAGAGCTTGTTTCTTTGACCTTGACTGGATGTACCGTAACAATAAATGAAACATCGCAAATTTTTAGAATGGAGTTTTACGTGAGTCGAATAGAAAAACCGACGATTGACTTCGTAAAAAGCTATTTAAGCGAGAACCTCGACGAAAGATACTTTGGAGCGGAAAAAGCTCTCGAAAAACTCTTCAAAGCGTTCCCGAAAAATGATGATTTTGATCACCTGCTATTGAAAACCACCTGCCTGAACGACCTGTATAGAACACGCATAATAAATACATACTCTGTTGCTAAAGAGATTCACCGACAAAAGATCGACAAAAAATAAAATTAAAAGACCTTACTGTTGTAACTGACTTAGACATAGCTAAACCGAACGGCAGAAGCATATATTCATTTGCGACAAAATACTGCAGCTGGCATGACCAAGAAACATATCCAATATTTGACAAATACGCTGCTAAATTACTTCACCACTACATGACCTTAGACAAAACTGAAAAAATATACAAATACCAGCTAAGAGAATACGAGACATATGCAGCATCCATATTTAAATTCATAGAAAAAACAAACTAGAATCAATAGGTGTAAAGCAAGTAGATAAATTTCTATGGCTTTATGGCAAGAAAAATTACTGACACCAATTAAGCCGACAGAAACCTATAATCCTGGTGGTGCACCAGGAACTCATACTTATGACCCAAAAAAACTTGAGGCTCTCTTGGAAATTTGCACATACATCACTTCTGACTGGGTATCTGCCGCAGCGTCTACATTTGCCGCTCTAGGGGTGTTTCTAGCGTATGGACAGCTACGTACATCAAAGAATATTGCACAGCTTGAATTCGAAGACAGCCTTGCAAAAGAGTACAGAGACCTAGCCGCAAGCATACCAACCAAAGCACTTCTTGGCGCATCTCTTTCAGAATGCGAATTCCAAGAATCATTCGATGAGATTTATCGATATATAGACTTAACAAATGAACAAGTGTCTTTAAGACAGCGGAAACGAATAAATCTAGAAGCGTGGGAAAACTGGCTATCCGGCATAAAGTCTAACCTAGAGCTTCCTTCATTTAAACGAGCATGGAATGAAATAAAACAAAGCTCCAACAGCTTTCAAGAGCTTCGCCGCCTAGAAGCAGAATCATTCAAAACTGATCCAAAAAAATGGAAATAGGCCTTAGAAGCATCCTCTAGAATAGCCAGCACTTTGAAGTGCTTCAAAATTTGGATATGACGTATGATTGAACCGCAATCCCCCTATCTATCTCATCAATACAGGCTAGCTGATGTAATTGCTGCCATTCAAGTGATGGGCACTTACACTTACTCAGCAAGGACGGAGAAGTCATGGGCTAAAATTCTTGGCGCAACCCCCAAAAGCGCAGAAAGTTGGACGGCGATTTTTAACGAGCATCCCGAGTTCTTTCGAGCCGGCCTCAATGAGAATGGGCGGCACACCCTTGCACTGCGCAGAGCTCAGCCACGCGTGTACAACACGCAAACCGGAGCGGAAATCACAGTAGCGCAATACAAAGCCACACCGTTAAACTTGCGGTGCCAAATATCTAGACGCCCTTTAGCAACTGAACAGCTCCTTTCCCTCATCGATGTAGCAGTAAAACTCCATACTCAGGCGGCAGTTCGCCGCCAAGAACTTCGCTGGTGGGTTTCAATCGCCATAAGCGGGCTCGCCGGGCTAGTCGGTGCAATGATTGGAGCCACATGGGGCTAACCGATGGGAGTCCACTGTTTAGACATCCGACAAGCTGATGCCCAAAGATCCTCCACCCGTCTATGACCCGGACTCCGTCTGGGCATCGGAATTTCGCTAAGGGCACGGTGAGCCGTTACAATGGCCTCTGCGCTGCGCGCGGGCTCCAGGCCGGCAATACAGGCGGTGCCATCGACTTAGTACACTCAAGGCGAAACGCTAGCTGTTGAGCTTTGCTTAGGAAGCTCTGAGCAAACCGACTCCCCAAAATATGGATTCAAGGAACGGCACTATGAAAGGGCGAAGGAGAACCTAAATGGCAAAATTTGCGGTGCGCGCAAGAGCTGTCGATATGCTTGGCCGCCAGCAGATTGCTGGTATTCCTACAGCAATTCATGAGCTTTTCAAAAATGCTCATGACGCTTATGCCACACGCGTAGAGGCCGATTTCATTCGCTCAGAACGACTCCTTGTGATCCGGGACAACGGACTCGGAATGACACTGGATGATTTCCAAAACAAGTGGCTCGCGCTAGGTACGGAAAGCAAAGTCGGAGCGAACGAAAGTCTCACTACAACCTGGACTGGACCTCACAAGCTTCCTCACCGCCCGGTACTAGGTGAGAAAGGTATTGGCCGCCTCGCAATTGCTACTATCGCCCCTATAACTTTCGCAATGTCACGAGCCATTCGCCCAGACGGTGCAAAAAAAATTGTCGCTGCACTTGTCTGCTGGGAACTATTCGAAATCCCTGGATTGAACATTGCAGACATTGAAATTCCGGTTGAAGAGTTTAGCGGATTACCTAACGCCGAAGATATACACCGGATGCGAGATCAAATTATCGCCAACACTCGCGCTCTGATCCCTGAAAACGAAAAACGCTGCAAAGAAATTATTGAACGGCTCGAAAGCTTTGATTTAGATCCAAGAGCATATGACGAGTGGCTCGGCGAAGCATCACCTGATGAAGAGAATCTCTCTCTTACAGCAGATGGTTTCGGCACACACTTTTACTTAGTGCCGACAGATACAATTCTGGATGCGGACATAGACGAAGATAAGCAAATAAGAGAAGCCCCGCCTTTAAAGCGTATGCTCTTAGGTTTTGGGAACTCCATGCAGCCTAAGATGAAACCACCTATAACGGCGGAGTTCAGAGACCACAAGCCTTCCGGAATAATCAATGAGTTAATTGGGCTCGATAATTTCTTCAAAGCAGAAGACCTGAACAAAGCAGACCATCTATTCGATGGTAGATTTGATGATTTCGGGCAGTTTGTTGGAACCCTACAAATCTATCAGGGCGAAAGCGAACCATATGTTTTAAGTTGGTCAGGCAATGCTGGAAAGCAAACAGATTGCGGTCCATTTTCTGTTCGACTCGCGGCGGTGCAAGGCTTGCGTGATGAAACACTGCTAGATACTGAAGCCCATAGCGAAATGATGGACAAGCTATGGCGTTATGGCGGCTTTTATGTTTACCGCGATGGTATTCGTATTCTGCCTTATGGGCAGTCCGATTATGACTGGCTCAAAATAGAAAATCGACGAACTCTCTCTGCGCGAGATTGGTTTTTTTCACACCGGCGAATGATTGGCTACGTAGCAATAGAGTCTACTACAAATAAAGAGCTAATTGAAAAAGCTGGCCGGGAAGGTTTCCGAGAGAACAAAGCATTTAGACAGTTCCGTGCAATATTAGAAAATTGGCTACAACAACTTGCCAAAGATTATTTTAGGAAAGAGGCCGAACATGGCGGCGAATTTCGTGAAAAACGAAACGAACTCAAGTCTCAAGCAGCGCTAATTGAACGCCGAAAAGCGCAAGTCGCAGGAAAGCGCAAGGAATTTAAAGCAGAGCTAGTTCGTATTCTTGACCTGATTGATGCCAACAAGCCGGACTCAGATCTTAAAGAGATACTAGAAAGTCTCAAAACTAATCTTTATCGACTAACTGGGGTTTTCCCGGAGATCATACGCGCAGACGCTTTAAGATTGGAGAATGAGGCATATCGAGCAGTAGACCAACTCGAGCAATCACTTTCTCTAAACTTTCCTCGCACTTTCAGCCCGAAGCAAACTGATAGAGAAGCATACGAAAACTATGCCGAGTGGCTTGAGGATTTCCGCACCAGCAAACTCGAGCCTGCTCGTAGCAATATAGCAGAGCGCTTGGCTAGTTTCCGAGCGGCACACAACATTGGCGTACACCAAAGAGAGCGTGCGGCGGCGGCACTGGATCTCGAACGGAGCGAGGCAATGAAGCAGCTCCGCAGTTTAAAAAATGAGACTGAATCTGAACTAAAACTCGTAGATAATGAAATCCGGTCGATTCTCAAAGAAAGGTTTAGTAGCTTCAAGACTGCGGTTGAAGAAGTTATGGTTGATTTAAATAAAGCTGATCTCGATGGAATCTCAAGCGCAGAAGCTTTTAAGCAACAACGTGCGCTGGAACTACGAATTAATGAAAAACTTGAGTCGCAGCGCCAAACACTGGACAGTCTGCTCAAACAACTTCAGGGACTGCGCGCTGACATTGCAGACCAAACCACGCCGGAAGAAACAACTGCTGCGCTAGAAAGTAAGATCGCCGATCTTGAGGGCCAATTAGCGCTATATAACGACTTAGCACAAGCAGGTAGTGCAGTAGGAATTATTGGCCACGAAATGGAGAACGTGGTCGGAGGCATTCGAGAAGCACTGCGTGAGATAAAACCTTGGGCAGATGGTACTCCAGGGCTAGATGAAGCATACGAAAAGCTGCGTCTTCACTTCGATCATATCGACGGTTATTTGGCCCTCTTTGCACCTCTCAGCAGGCGCATGCGTAGGAAGAAGGCAAATATCTCAGGAAAAATGATCTTGCGTTATATACGTGACGCATTTGGGGACCGGCTAACTAAATCTGAGATTGAGTTAATTGTCACAAACTCTTTTGAGCAGTTCGAATTAGAAAGCTATGCTTCTACTATTATGGCGACATTTGTAAACATCATTGATAATGCGATTTACTGGATCGACTCAAGCCGTCACTCTGAACGCTGGATAAAGCTTGACGCAACACCGGATGGGTTTGAAATTTCGAATGGTGGCCCAGGCGTACCTATTCGAATCGCCAGACAAGTTTTCGAGTTCGGAGTGTCAATGAAGCCAGACGGCCGAGGCATGGGGCTTTCAGTTTCAAGGGACGCACTAAATAGCATTGGTTTGCAGCTGAGTCTTGAAACGCAGGGCAGCGACACTAACCCAACATTCCGTATATCTCATAAAAACAAAATGGCCATGGAGGGCAGTGATGACTGAAGCAACAATAAACTTTAATGACCACTGCAGAAACGCTGCCCTCAGTTTTCTGCAGACTGTAATCGTTGCAGACAATCAACCAATCTTCTCATCACCCAAGCCACCTCAGCCGATTAAGGCTAGTCGAAAGCTAAAACCTCTTCCCAGTCAGTCACTACCGGAAGACCCTGCAAAAAAAGCTAGAGAAATCGATTCTGCTAATGAAAAGCGGCCGGCAGATAACGAATCAGAATGTCATGACATTAACATTCGAGTCATAGCAAATGCCTTCTCCAAACACGGATTAACTTGCGGCTCGTACCTGCCTGACGAGCACACCTCCAAGCAAGAAATCATCGACACAACATTCTTGGCTGCAAGATATGCAGATATTTCGATTATAGATTGGCAACTAGAAACAGGTGACTCAACTGCTGCAGTTCAAATTATAAAAAACCTGCTTGAACATGACGTCATAATCGGAGGACGATTAAGGCTAATTCTTGTATACACAGGAGAGCCTGATCTCGACACTGCAGCTCAACAACTATTGAAAGGCATTGATGGTCTTGCGAAACTAGATGGATCAAGCAAACGGTTGCTAGTGTCAGAACATGCACGAATTCGCTTCATTAACAAACCGAATGCTAGAAAGAGCTATATCGACGATCCGGACATTGTTCCTTGGGAAAAACTGCCAGAAGTCGCTATTGACGAATTTGTGAGTTTATCGCGAGGACTGCTCCAAGCCTTCGCACTTGAGAGCATCGCAGCAATCCGCGATGATACTCACCGTATGCTCGCGCAATTCGGGTCCTCATTAGATGGGGCGTTTGCAGGACAACGTGCAACCGCATCAAATCCTGAGGATGCAGGAAGGCTGATGACGGATATTATTTTATCAGAGTTTTCTATTACTTTTAGCAAGGCAGGAGTTGCAGAAAAAATATTGGGTAAAACTGGTTCAGCAGCATGGCTTGATGAACAATCAAAACTACAGGACATTGACGCAACACTTAAATTTACTGACCCACCACAGACTTCAAAGAAGATTAACCAACCTATTAGGCACCAACTTATAAGGAATGGACTTCAAAAGTGCAAAGCTACTGATGAAGTTAAGCTGAAAATATTTAACTCGTTCTTCGCATGCAATACAACCGCATCCAAAGCTCATAAAGAATTTTCTGTTCTTTCCACGCTTGCTAGGCATGGCGGCCCAGGAGCAAAACGAAAAATCCACGTAGAACCAATGCTAAGTCTCGGTGTGATAATTCAGCCTGTAGACGAAAGCCTGGATGTGGTTTGGCTGTGCCTACAGCCCAAATGTGACTCCGTCCGTTTAGATCAACGCAGCAGCCCACGTGGCTTTCTTTTTGTCGAAATGGTCAAAGACGATAAATGTTTTGACCTAGTGATTCCATCACTGCAAGGTCCCAAAAGCTTTCGTCTGGCCTATGGAGAACCAGTTATTCGCACCGTTCGCTTCGGTGCAACAGAAGGTAAATCTTTAGCTCTTGCCAAAAAACAATCCGAAGGGCTGGCTTTCTCCGATGATCAGCGATGCGATGAATGGCTATTTACCGATGCACAAGGGAATGATTGGCGCTGGGTTGCAGAGGTTCGAGAGCAGCAAGTATTGAATTTTGTAAATAAAATTACAGGCCAGTTGACTAGAGTCGGATTAAACCAAGCAGAATGGCTTCGCGTGCAGTCGACAAAGTGACGATAGAATTAGATATGGTAACTAAAGAAATGAGGCACTCACACCGAGCACCAGTAGCCATGGATTTTTTTAGTGGCTCGGGATCAGTAACGGCCGCATTGAAAATGGCAGGTTATCGCGTGGCTGCGGCTTTAGACATTGATGAGGGAGCTGCCGCCACTTTTAGAGCTAACCATCCTGAAGTGAACTTCTTTAGAGAAGATATTCGCAATCTCACTCCTAGCCAGCTCGCAGCAGTAGCGCCACACGAAGGAGTAGACCTGCTGGCTATCTGCGCGCCCTGCCAACCTTTTAGTTCTCAGAACCGTAAAAGAACAAAAAAGGACAAACGCATCCCCTTGCTCTTAGAAACTATCCCGTTCATCAAAGCTCTGTCCCCCCAGAGTATTTGGATCGAGAACGTGCCAGGACTGGGCTCTACGAAGATTATTCCGCGCCTGCAGAAAGAATTAAAGACTCTTGGTTACCATTTTGATGAGCCAATGCGCATCGACGCTGCGGATCTCGGCGTACCTCAACGACGCATTCGGTTCGTATTCATGGCATCCCGGAATAAAGATGTGTGCTCAAGGTTTTCCTCACTATTACCAAGCACATCTACAAGAAAAAACGTACGCATGGCCTTCAAAGGCCTTAAACCTCTCGCCCCAGGAGAGGTCGATCAAAATGATCCGCTGCACGCAGCACGGCGTCATAGCGAAATCACCTTGAGGCGATTAGAAGCCATCCCATCGGATGGTGGAAGCCGGTCTTCGCTTCCTCTAGAGCTTCAGCTTGAATGTCATAAAAATCTTTCCGAGAACTCATTCCCCGATGTGTACGGTCGTATGAGCTGGAACGCACCGTCCCCAACACTGACGACGGGCTGCACAGATGTAACCCGGGGGCGATTTGCTCACCCTGAGGAAAATAGGGCCATCACCCTACGCGAAGCTGCGCGACTGCAGACCTTCCCAGACAGCTACATTTTCTGTGGCAATCGAACACAAATTGCTCTTCAAATCGGCAATGCCGTCCCGATGACAATGGCATACGAAATATTCAAACGTGTATCCGTTGGAGAGCCATTACATGGCCTTACAAAAGGATCACGCACAAGCTAATCACACTACAAGGGCTGGCCAAATATAGGGTGGCGAGATATGCGCCCGCTCTCGCCACAACAAGTACAGCAGACACTGACAGGGGAACTCATTCAACGGCGCACCAAAGTGGGGGAACAAATGGGGGGACACGTACATTATGCTCAATAAATATCCTTATAAATCAATTGCTTATACATCTATAAACACCGACCACAAGCCGGTTTTTTATGCCTGTCGATAGGCTGCGCGTCGGTCTGGCGGCGTTAAAAAAAGGGTTTTGAATGCTCATTGGCTACAGCCAACTGCGCTTCAAAACCCTTTTTTGCTCGGCCTGACCAGGATTGCCAGACCTAGCTCGCTCGATCTGGAGTTGTGGAGTTGTGGAGTAGATCAAGAACAAAAGCTTCCCCCCACGCAGGCTCCCTGTAGGAGCGGCTTCAGCCGCGATGCTTTTGATCTTAGGCGCGAGACATTGTCGGCTTGGCTTTGGCGGTCGAATCGTGGCCGTCGAGGGTGGCGGCGAAGCGGCTGACTGCTTCCACCGCGCCGCTGGCGCCATCTCTGATCTGCACAATCACGGCGCCGGCCTGGTCGGCCAGTTCCACACCGTGGTTCGCCACTTCCTGGGTCTGGGTCATGCTCGCTACGGCGTCGCGGGTTTGTTGCAGGATCTGGCCGATCAGTTCGGCGATTTCGCTGGTGGCGCCGCTGGTGCGGCCGGCCAGGCTGCGCACTTCGTCGGCGACCACGGCAAAACCACGCCCCTGTTCGCCGGCCCGCGCCGCTTCGATGGCAGCGTTAAGCGCCAGCAGGTTGGTCTGGTCGGCAATGCCGCGAATGGTGTTGACGATGGCGGTGATCTGCTCGGAACGCGCGCCCAGTTGCGCGACCAATGCGGCCGAGGTGCCGATGTTGTCGGCGATCTGGCGCATTTCGTGGGCGGTTTGCTGGATAACGTCGGTGCCGTGCTCGGCGGCTTTCTCGGTTTCAGCGGAGATATGGTAAGCACGCGCGGCGCTGTGGGCGTCCTGCTCTTGTTTCTCGATGCGCTCGCTGATGTCGCGGGCGAATTTGACCACTTTGCACAATTTGCCGTCAGCGTCGTACACCGGGTTGTAGGTGGCTTCCAGCCACACCACGCGACCGTGTTTGGCCAGGCGTTTGAATTGCCCGCCGCGGATTTCGCCGCGATTGAGGCCGCGCCACAGCTCGGCGTATTCGGCGCTGTTGACCAGGCTTGGCTCGCAGAATATGCGGTGCGGTTTGCCGACGATCTCGTTGAGGCCATAGCCCATGGCATGGACGAAGTTGTCGTTGGCGGTGAGGACATTGCCCTCGAGGTCGAATTCGATGATCGCCATGGCCCGGTCAACGGCAGCCAGGCGGGCGTGGATATCGCTTTCGCGTAGCACCTTGGCGGTAACGTCCATGGCGTACTTCACCACTTTCACTACCTTGCCGTTGCCGTCGAGCACCGGGTTATAGCTGGCTTCCAGCCAGACTTTGCGGCCGTTGGCAGCCACCCGCTGAAAGGTGCCGGAGACAAATTTGCCGGCGCGCAGCGAAGCCCAGAGGTCGAGGTACTCCTTGCTGTTGGCATGCGCGGCGGTGCAGAACTCGCGGTGCTCTTTGCCAACCACCTGGTCGGCGCGGTAACCCAGGGTGTCGAGGAAGTTCTGGTTAGCCCGCCGCACGCGGCCGTCCAGATCAAACTCAACCACAGCCATGGAACGCTCAAGAGCCGCCATCAATCCTTTGAACCCTTCCACTTCGGCCGTCCTGGCTGCCAGCTCTAGCTTCAGACTCTTGGAAAACATCGTGTGACCTCGCGAGTGAATTCTGACCATGGCGCAATGGCAAAACACGCCAGAAAAATGGCCGACTGACATCAAGGCGACACTAACAAAAAATTGTACAAGCAGGGCAGGAATGTACAAGTATTTCCGCAACAGCAGATGAGCGGCACACGTGCCCTAACCCGCGACGACGAACACGATGATCGGCCCACACACCGCCAGCAGCACGTTGGAAATGGCGTAGCACACGGTGAACCCAATCACCGGCGTGCTGCTGCCGGACTGGTCGATGATCTTGTTCATCGACGCCGCTTCGGTCTGCGCGCCAGCCAGGGCGCCGAGCAGAATCATAGGGTGCAGGCCGAGCAGGTAACGGCCGACATACAGGGTCACCAGCGGCGGCACGATGGTCACCACCATGCCGGCCAGAAGAATTTCCAGGCCGTTTTCCCGCAGCGCGGTAATTGCCGCCGGGCCCGCCAGCAGCCCCACCACCGCGCCAAAGGCGGTCAGGCCGAACTCGGCGAATGCCCATTGCGCGGCGGGCGGCAGCGCGCCGATTTCCGGGTGGCGGGAGTTGAACCAGCCAATCAGCAGCCCGGCCACCAGCACCCCGCCGCCGACGCCCAGCTCCACCGGAATCATGCCGATATGGGTGGACAGCAAACCAAGCAACGAGCCGAGCACCATGCCCATGGTGTGGCTGGCGATATCGCTGTGGTAGTTGGCTTCGCGGATCCGCCCCAGGCGCCCGGCAATCGCCTCGACGCTGGCGGTACGGCCGGTCAGGCTGATAACGTCACCGCGGCGCAGCACGGTGTCAGGCAAGGGCGGCAGGTCCAGTCCCTGGCGAGTGACGCCCGACACAAAACAACCCAGGCGTCCGGTATCGCCCAGTAGCTGTTTGATCTGGTGAATGGTTTTGCCGGCGAAGGTGGGCGCGGTCAGGACTATCTCCACCTTCCGGGTGGGAAAGGACAGCGCCAACGGGTGATCGATTTCCACACCTAGCCATTGCGCCAGGGTGCCGACCGCTTCGCGAATGGCATACACGCCAACGATGTCGCCGGCTTGCAAGCTCAGGCCGAGATCGCGCTCGAGCACCTGCTCGCCCCGCACCACCCGCTCGATGCTCAAGCCGTCGTGCTGCGCTTCGATTGCGCCGACAGTTTTGCCATCGGCCTGGCCGCCCTCCGCCACTTGATGGGCGCGCACCACAATGCGCGTGTAAGGCACGGTGATGGCGTCTTCGTCGCGCTCGATTCCCAGTTCAAGTTCCAGCTCGCGGGCAGACTCGCGCACGTCGATACGCAGCAACAGCGGCGCAATGCTGCCGACGAACACCACCAGGCCGATAGTGCCAAACAGGTAGGTGATGGCGTAGGCCACCGCCATATGGCTGCTGAGCTGGGCTTTGGCAGCGGCGTCCAGGGGCAACTGGTTGATCGCACTGCTGGCGGTGCCCATGATCGCCGTGTCAGTCAGTGCGCCGGCACCTAAGCCTGCGGTAAAACCGGCGTCGAAATGGAACAGCGCATTCATCACCAGGATCGAACCCAGCGCCGTGGCGCACAGCACCACCGAGAGCAGCACCAGCTTCAACGTGCCGCGATTGAGGCTGCCGAAGAACTCCGGCCCGCTCTTGAAACCCACGGCATAGATGAACAACACAAAGAACACCGACTTGGCCATGGACGGCACTTCCAGCCCGATCTGGCCGATCACCAGCCCCATCAGCAACGCTCCCGCCACCGAACCCAGGTGAAAGCTGCCGATATGAATGCGGCCAATCAACACGCCCAGGGAGATGGCCAGAAAAATCGCGATTTCCGGCGAAGCACGCAGGGTTTGAACCAGTAATTCGTACATGGAAGGGGCCTTCGCCAGGGAGCGACTCCGCGCTCGGTAGCTCCAGCATAGGTGGCGTTTTGCATGCGGGTGGCGCGCGGGTGGCGGCGCGCAGCGCCGGGGCAACTTTTTCCTAGGCAGCGACTACATAAATCATATTTTCGCTATTGGCTGCGGCTGAACAGAATGCGCCCATCGCCGCTCTCATTTCGCCGCCCGTGCGAAATGGACCAGGCCTCGATCGCCTTTCAGAAGGACGCCGCTGTGACTGTTGAAACAACCTCTATCGACACCCTCGTGATTGGCGCAGGCCAGGCCGGTATCGCCATCAGCGAACACCTCTCCAACCTCGGCGTTCCGCACCTGGTGCTGGAGCGCAGCCGCATCGCTGAAGCCTGGCGCTCGGGGCGTTGGGATTCGCTGGTGGCCAACGGCCCGGTGTGGCACGACCGCTTCCCCGGTCTGGAATTCGAAGGCATGGAGCCCGACGCCTTCGCCGGCAAAGAGCAGGTGGCCGATTACTTCGTGACCTACGCAGAAAAATTCAACGCGCCGATTCGCACTGGTGTCGAGGTGAAGAAAGTCACCCGCAATGCCGACCGCCCAGGCTTTACCGTGGAAACCTCGCAAGGGGTGTTCGAGGCCAATCGCGTGGTGGCAGCCACCGGCCCGTTCCAGAAGCCGGTGATTCCACCGATTGCGCCAAAGCTGCTGGGTATCAACCAGATTCACTCTGCCGACTATCGCAACCCTGAACAGCTGCCCAAGGGGGCCGTGCTGGTGGTGGGCGCTGGCTCCTCCGGGGTGCAGATTGCCGATGAATTGCAGCGCGCCGGCAAGCAGGTGTACCTCTCGGTGGGTGCCCATGACCGCCCGCCGCGCGCCTACCGCAACCGCGATTTCTGCTGGTGGCTGGGGGTGCTCGGCGAGTGGGATGCTCCGGCCAGCAAGCCGGGCAAAGAACATGTGACCATCGCTGTCAGTGGTGCCCGTGGGGGGCACACCGTCGACTTCCGCGCCCTGGCCAAACTGGGTATCACCCTGGTGGGGCTGACGGATTCCTTTGACGGCAACGTGGTGAAATTCAAAGCCGACCTGGCGCAGAACCTCGCCGCGGGTGACCAAAACTACTTGTCATTGCTGGATGCGGCGGACGCCTATATCGCCCGCAACGGCCTCGATCTGCCGGAGGAACCCGAAGCGCGTTTCTTCTTGCCGGAACCGGCGTGCGTGGCGAATCCGCTGTTGCAGCTGAATCTGGCTGAGGCCGGGGTGACCTCGATCATCTGGGCCACCGGCTATGCCGTCGACTACAGCTGGCTGCAGGTCAATGCGTTCGACGCCACTGGCAAACCGCAGCACCAGCGCGGGGTGTCCAGCGAGCCTGGGGTGTACTTCCTCGGCCTGCCCTGGCTGTTACGCCGTGGTTCGACCTTTATCTGGGGGGTTTGGCACGACGCCAAGATCATCGCCGACCATATCGCCACCCAGCGTAAGTACCTGGCTTACCGTGATGCGGGGCAGCGCAAGATCAGCGGCTGAAAAAAAGGGGGACTCATGGTGCGAGCCCCCCCTTTCAAATTTCACTACGCCGTTCAGTGTTTGCCCTTGAGCAGGCCGTGCAAGGCGGCCGCAAGAAATAGTACAAAGCCCAACAACAGTGCCAGCTTGCCGCCGGCTTCATAGGCGAAGCCAACCTCCTGACAGCCTCCGGCAAGCAAATCGACACAGTCGGCCAGAGCGTGTTGAAACACCAACAGCACAGTGGCTAAAGCCACCAATACCAAGCCAAAAACCACTAAAAAACCTTCGATCTTGTTCACGTCTCATCCTCCCGCTTCGCGCCCGTCGAATGAGCGCACTCAAGGGATCGACCCTACGCGGCAGGGCTCGCCGGCGATTCCCGACCATCCTTACGCCTGGGTAGGCTCCTTCCCAAACCAAGCAACCGACAGCGTTTTGCCGTAGCATCGCCGGCCAGAAAAGCGCCGTAGCGCGACCAGGGAGTGATGGCATGCAGGGAGTGATGGTGTGGGCCGTGGCGGCAGCAGTGGTGCTGCTCGCCGGCGGGGTGATCTATGGCTACAACCGTCTGGTTTTCAATCGGGCGCGGGTAGCGGCGGCCTGGAGCGATATCGATGTGCAGCTCAAGCGCCGCTCCAGCCTGATTCCGCAGTTGGTCGACTGCCTGAAAAGCTATATGGCCTACGAAAGCACCACCCTTGCCGCGCTTAGCGAACAACGCAGCCAGGCGCAGCGGGCAGAAAGCAGCAGCACGGTCGACCGCGGCGCGGCGGAAAGCCAGGTGTCGAGCACCTTGAAACTTCTATTTGCCCGCGCCGAGGCCTATCCCGATCTCAAGGCCGATGCGGTGTTTCTCGACCTGCAGCACAACCTTAGCGAGGTTGAAGAACATATCCAGATGGCCCGCCGTTACTACAACGGCGCAGTACGCGAGCTGAACGTACTGGTGGAGTCGGTGCCAAGTAACCTGATTGCCAAGGCCTTTGCCTTTACCGGCGCGGCGTATTTTTCCCTGGACGATGACCGTCAGGCGCAGCCACCAAAAATGGAGTTTTGAGATGTCCGGAAGACTGAGTTACGCCCTGGGCCTGCTGCTCAAGGCCCTTCTGCTATTGCCCATAAGTCACGCCCTGGCGGCAGACGAGGGTGGCCCGGAGCGTATCGACCACTTCGATATCACCCTCAAGGTCGAGCCCAGCGGTGACCTGTTGATCACCGAGCGCCTGCAGGTCACCGCCAACGGCGAGCAGATTCGCCACGGCATCTTCCGCGATATCCCTACCACCTACAGCCTGCCCGGCGGGCTGCTGCGCAAGACCCCGATCACCCTGCTCAGCGTGCGCCGCGACGGTCACGACGAGCCGTACCAGCGCGAACAGATCAGCAACGGCGTGCGCTACCGCCTGGGCTCGGCGGAAGTATTTATCGAACCCGGCCAGCACCTGTACGAGCTGCAATACCGCATGGATGCCCAGCTGTACTTCAGCGCCGACAAGGACCAGCTGTACTGGAATCTCACTGGCAACCAGTGGCAGTTCCCGATCTACCAGGCCACGGCCACCATCGAACTGCCGCAGGGTGCGCGCATCCAGCAGATGACCGGCTACACCGGGTATTCCGGCAACAGCAGCGGTCGCGCCTACCAGGTGCTGAGCCAGGACGGCAATGTGCTGAAGCTGGCCACCACCCAGCCGCTGGCCGCCGAAGAGGGCTTTACCGTGGCCCTGGACTGGCAGGCAGGCCTGGTCAAACGCCCGAATGCTTTCCAGCGCGGCGTGCGCCTGCTGTGGGACAACCTCAATATTCTGGTCGGCATCCTCGCGGTGCTCGGGCTGTTCGTCTACTACTACCGCAGCTGGCTACAGGTCGGTCGCGACCCGGCCAAGGGCGTGATCATTCCCCGTTACGAGGCGCCGAACGAGGTCAGCCCGGCCCGTGCCGGTTATGTCTGGAACCAGGGTTTCAGCAGCGATTTCAGCGACGTCGAAGCCTTTACCGTGACCATCACCGACCTGGCCCGGCGCAAGGCGCTGAGTATCGCCGACGCGCCGAAAAGCACGGCCTTTATCCTCAGCAAAGGCGAACTGGACGAGGGCGCGCAGGCGCACGAACGCGCGCTGTTCGGTCATCTGTTTACCGGTGCCAGCGAGATTCGGGTAGGCAACAAATACCTGGCAGCCCTCAACGATGCGCTGTCGGCCCATAGCGAAAAACTCAGCGAATGGGGCGACAAGCTGTTCAGCAAAAACCGCAAGCCCTGGTACCTGGGAATGCTCGGTGCATTGCTGGCCTTTGGTGCCATGGGGCTGTTGGGTGATCCGGTGATGCTGTTCGCCCTGTTCCCGATCATTTTCGTCGCCGTCGGTGCCGGCCTGATGATGTTCGGTTGGCGCACCATCACCGGCAACCAGAGAAGCTTCGTCGGCATTGTGCCGATTCTGTTCGGCCTGCCCTTTGCCCTGGGCGGCCTGGGCACGGCGGTGGCGATGCTGAACAACACCTCGCCCTATGTGGCGGGGTGTGTACTGCTGATCGTGCTGATGATCTGGCTGTTCCGTGGCTGGCTGGAAGCGCCGAGCGTAGAAGGGCGCGCCACCCTGGATGGGCTGGAAGGCTATCGCGATTACCTGCAACTGGCCGAAAGCGACAGCCTGGCAAGGGCCGCCGATGCCCCCGCCATGAGCATTGCTCTGTATGAACGGCACCTGCCCTATGCCATGGCGCTGGGCGTCGAACAGCAATGGACCGCGCGCCTGGGCGCGGCCATTCAGAGTGGTGTGGTGCAGTGGAGCGAGCCAACCTATCAGCCCGAGTGGTACCGCAACAGCAGCCGCTTCAGCACCCCGAGCGCCTTCAGCAGCGCCCTGGTCGCGGCGGCCAGCAGCGCCTCGACGCCACCGCCCAGCCCGTCCTCCAGTTCGGGCTCCAGCTCCAGTTCGAGCAGCAGCTCGTCTGGTGGGGGTTCGTCAGGTGGGGGTGGTGGCGGTGGCGGCGGGGGCGGTTGGTAACCGCTTGATCGCCGTTTGCAGGAATCGAGGCTGTTGATCTGGCGTTAGATGCGGAAACGCTGAACCAGGCTTTGCAGATGACCACCAAGGCGCGCCAACTCAACGCTTGATGCCGCCGTCTCCTCACTTGCTGCGGCGGTCTGTTCCGACACGTCGCGCACGTTCAACACGCTGCGGTTGATCTCTTCGGCCACGGCGGTCTGTTCTTCGGCGGCGGTGGCGATCTGTTGGTTCATTGCCTGAATCGCCGACACGGTACGGGTGATGCTGCCCAGTGAGGCTCCGGCACGACGGGTCAGCTCGACGCTGCTGTCGGTCAGATCACGGCTGCTTTCCAGGGTGGTGGCCACCTGCTGGGTGCCGCTTTGCAGGCCGCTGATCAGCTCTTCGATTTCTTCGGTGGATTGCTGGGTGCGCTGGGCCAGGCTGCGCACTTCATCGGCCACTACGGCAAAACCACGCCCCGCCTCGCCGGCGCGTGCAGCTTCGATGGCGGCGTTAAGGGCCAACAGGTTGGTCTGCTGGGCCACCGACTTGATCACGTCAAGCACGCTGCCGATCTTGTCGCTTTCGCGTTTCAGGCCGTTCATGGCATCGGTGGAGTTACCCACCGCCACCGCCAGACGCTCGATCTGCGCCACCGCTTCGCCCACTACGCGGTCGCCATCGCGGGCTTCCTGGTCAGCGCCTTTAGCGGCTTCGGAAGCCTCCTCAGCATTGCGCGCCACTTCCTGCACGGTGGCGGTCATCTCGTGCATGGCGGTGGCCACCTGATCGGTCTCCACCTTCTGGCTGTTGACTCCGGAGCTGGTCTGCTCGGTCACTGCAGATAACTGTTCCGCCGCGCTGGCAATCTGGGTCACGCCATCGCGAATGCCACCAATCAGCTCGCGCAGGCCCAAGGTCATCTGCTGCATGCTCGCTTGCAATTGGCCAAGCTCGTCGCCACGGCGGGTTTCGATGTCATGGCTGAGGTCGCCCGAGGCAATGCGCTCGACCCGGCGTAGAACGGTTTTCAACGGCCCGACTATCTGCCGGGTGATAAACAGTGCCGCGACCATGCCCAGCAGCACGGCCACCAGCGAAGCCACCAAGAGAATGGTTTTTGCCTGGCGCTCTTCGGCATCGCGCTTGCCGTTCTGGCTGACGGTGAGTTGCGTACAGGCATCGAAAATCTGCGCGACCTGGGTATCCAGCCCGGCTTGCGCGGCGCTGATACTGGTCAGCGCCGTGGCAAATTGGGCTACGGTGGCGCGGTAGCCATTCAAGGCCTCGGCGACTTTCTGCAAGCCGGCCGCCTGCTCGGCAGTCAGCTTCTCGGCTAGCGGCTTGAGATTGCTCAGCGCCTGGTCGATGGCCGCGAGGGCGGGTGGCTGCAACTCGTTCTTGCCGCTGTAGGTAAAGCCGCGCAGTTCGAAACGCGCGTTCTGGATCAGCGCCCCCTGGGCGATAAGCGCATCGAGCGCTTGTTCATGTTGTTCGGCATTCTCCGGCGCTACTTCTGCGCCATGCACGGCAGTGCTGACTGCGGCCAGCTCGGCAATTGCCGCATCGGCGTACTTGCCGAACTGCCCGCGCAGCGATTCACGCGTGGCAACGGCCTGGGTCATCTGGTTGAACGTCTGACGGTACTGGCTGCTGGCATCCGCGGCCTGCTTGAGCAGGGCCAGGTCGCTGGGCATGCTCAATCGCTGCTGGCTGGCCTGAATGCCGGCATCCAGCTTGTCGAGGTTTTCCAGCACGGCGGCGCTGCGGCTGCTGTCCGTGCTGTTGAGCATGTAGCCCAAGCGGGTAATCCGCACATCGCGGGCGATGGCGTTCAATTTGGAAATGCCGGCCAGCTTGTCGCCGCGCTCCAGCACCGAGCTCAGCCCCAACCAGCCAGACAGGGTGATCAGCAAGGTCAGCAACAGCACCAAGGCAAAACCGAGGGCCAGTTTTGCGCCGACGCTGATATTGCTCAGCGTCTGAGTAAGCCATCCAAACATCGCCAACGTCTCCGGAAATACTGCTGATAGAGCAACGACATCCACCTACGTCGTTACAGGTCGAATCCTACGCTATGCATCGGCTTAAGCCGCACAACCTGAAGGGGCCAACCGGAGTATTTCCGCTGCCGCCAAGACCTCAGGGCACCTCGCCCGCGGCGTATGTTTAGTCAGCAGAAATGGAGCAGGAAAACCGAGCCTATTGCAGCTTTCTGACAGACAAGTAGAGAGGCGATAGGTCGCTGAAGCGGTAAGCGCTAAGGTCCGGGCGGTAGCCTGTCAGCTCAATGCAGGATGACGCGCCGGGGCTGGTACACAGCCTGGCCAAATAGCCGGGCTGCACCCACAAAGAGCCAATGGTGGTAACGGCGGCGGGCAGCGCCACCGTCTGATTGGGATAAACCGCAACCTGGGGTCCTTGCTGGTTTTTATATCGGTAGCCCACCATGGCCGGTGCCCCGGCCGCCAACGCGGAAACGCTGTAGGTTTTAAAGCGGATGGGCCCGGCCACCTGATAGTTCGGGGTATCGGCAAGGAAATTGGGCGAGTCCGCATAGTAGTTCTGACAGGTGTTGGCCTGATCGTTAAGGCACGCCCGGACAGTCCAACCCGCCTTGATTTTGGCCGATGACATGCCATAGCGCGCCTGGGCCGGCACGCGCTGGTCAGCACCGCGCAAAGGTAGATCCGGATGGGTGTATGTGCCGGCGCCGGGGTACCAGGCTTCTTGCGCATAACGCGGACTGAAGAACAGCCGCACGGGAGGGACAGCCGGTTCCGCCACCGGGGTCAGCGACAGAAACATTGAGCTGTCGTCGACCTGGTGCGGTACCTGCCAGGTATCGTCATAAAAGTGTTGGCAGGTCTGCGCAGCGCTGGCGTTACACAAGGTCGCTTTCCATCCCGGCGCGAGCTTGAGCGAGGTGATCCTTTTGGAAAAATCGCCATTCGCGTCGAGCTTCAGGGCCAGTGGTGCCGCGGTCGCGTAGTAGTACTCGCGTTGATCCCCTTCGAAATTCCTGTCCTGATAGACCCGCAGGGGCACCGGATACACTGGCTTATCCACACGCTTGATATGCCAGATGACATTCCCCCGATCATTGATTTGGTCGCCCACATAGGCGGTTGCATCGAAGTAGTGAGCACACACGGTCGGTGCAAAGCGCAAACAGGCTTGCACCCAGGTTCGATCATCGATTGAAAGCGAAGAGGTATCTTGCCGTACCGCGCCATCGACTATAGGGCTACTGCGGCCGGCGAAATCACGATCAATAAACCCGGTAGGGACTCTGGCTTCGCCAGGCTCTTGCACCTCCCCCCAAAATCCTTTGGCCAGCGCTGCCATTCCATTCCACGGGAAATCGCTGATCAGCGAAGTCTGAGCCAGACCGTTATCGCCGTACCAGAACGTGTCAGAGGCAGCTTTCGCGTAGACAGCTTCGCCGGGCTTGAGTAAATAACCGTTGCTCTGCAAATTTGCCCAGTAAGGCTCATCAACAAACATCAAAAAAGGGCGCAGCAAATCGACATTGTTCACCGCCCAGTCATTTAAATAAACATGCCCGCCGTTATTGTGCGCCTCAATACCATAGACGCCTGTAACGTTAGCAATAGAGTCGTCATTTACCCAGGTTTCTTTCGGACTACCGGTGCCCGGCACATATTTTATAAACTTGACGCCGGTGGCGACGATATCTGTGCTCTCCAGCACGCGATCAATACTGTTCATGCAACGCACACGCTGATCACCCGTCACACTTTCAACATTAAGAAACCATCCGTCAAACTTTAACTTTTTGGCGATATCGGCCAATTTCTTCAGAGAATCAAACGTGGCCAAAGTGGCACAATCTTCTGGTGCCCCGCCAAACTCGACGGGTGCCAGAAATACCGTGCCGTAAATAGCCACCGAATGCTGATGCGCTTCATTGATCCATTGCGGGTCCGGAGCCAGGACAGTTCCCCCCTGGGCACTTCCGCCAAAAAACACGAACCGGCGAATGTATTGCCAATACGAAAACCGCACCCTGTCGGGCCCATCAATGACATCCGGGATCGCGGCGAGCGTAGCGCGGGCACGGAAAATCAGGGTGTAATCGCGGCTGATCTTGGTCTGGTTGTTTTTGTCTTCCGCACGCGTCCAGACATAGTGCATGGCTGGCGCCAGGGGTTGGTTGGCTGGCGTCAAATAGGCCGAAGTGAAATCCACAGCGGGGTTGACATCGCGCAGATTTTTAAAGGTATTAAGCGCATTGACCGGCTTATTCAAATACCAGGTATACGTTTGTTTTGTGGACGCTTGGGCCATCCCATAAATAGAAAGCAGCAGACATAAAACACTGAGCAAACTGCGCCTGACGAAACAAACCTTGAATAAAGTCGGCAAGATACGAAATGAAATCACGCGCTGCTTAAGCATAATAACGATCCCCATATCATGTGGAGTTGTTCGCACGGACGTCACATTGAGTACCACTGTTTCAATTTCCGAGCGCAACTGGATCGTAGTCGTTCATACACACCAATAAGGGGTTGCAAAACAGCCCCATTAGTCTATCGATTACATAAGTACGCATTTTTCAAAAAGATTTTATTTAAGACAAGACAAGTCACACAAACCCCCGCTCCACAATCCATTAAAAAAACATAATTTCGTACCGCCGGGCGCGACACTTATTTACTGATACCTCCTCTTTCTATTTTCTGGGCAGCCGTAACAGCGGCCGATAATCGAACAGATTTTATCGATGCGCTTTTTTCCTTGCCCGCTGCTGAATTCCGCGCTGCAGGGGCGTGTGTGGCTACCAGAGGAGGGTTCGCCGGTGCCCGTTCACGCCTTGCCGGCCATTTACCCAGTTGACCTAATTAACCAGTTAGTACATTTTCTCCCGAAGCGTTTGCGGTCATCGCCGCCAAACCGACAATAACAACGGAGAAATCCCCATGCCTCGTACCCTGCTGGTACTCAACGGCCCCAACCTGAATATGCTCGGCACCCGCGAGCCTGCCACCTACGGCCATGAAACCCTCGCTGATATCGCCGAGCTCTGCCGCCGCACCGGCAGCGCGCTGGACTTCGCCGTGGAGTTCGAACAAACCAACCACGAAGGCCAGTTGATCGACTGGATTCACCACAGTCGTGGCCGCTGCGCCGGCATCGTGATCAACCCCGGTGCCTGGACCCACACCTCGGTGGCCATCCGCGACGCCCTGGTGGCCAGCGAACTGCCGGTGATCGAGGTGCACCTGTCCAACGTGCACAAGCGCGAAGAATTCCGTCATCACTCTTATGTGTCCGGCATCGCCGTCGCTGTGCTCGCCGGTTTTGGCAGCAATGGCTACCGCATGGCCATCGAACATTTCGCCCATCTGTTGAAGGCCTGACCATGTCCACGCCCCGCAGCATTCTGGCCGGCCTGATCGGCTCCGGTATCCAGGCCTCACGCACCCCGGCCCTGCATGAACACGAAGGCGATGCGCAGAGCATCCGCTACCTCTATCGGCTGATCGACCTCGATGCGCTGCAGATGAGCCTCGACGATCTGCCTGGCCTGCTCAGCGCTGCGCAGTGCACCGGCTTTACCGGCCTGAACATCACCTTTCCATGCAAGCAGGCGGTGATTCCGTTGCTTGACGAACTGTCGCCGGAAGCCAGCGGCATTGGCGCGGTGAACACCGTGGTGTTCCAGGACGGTAAACGTATCGGCCACAACACTGACTGCCTGGGTTTTGCCGAAGGCTTTCGCCGCGGTCTGAACGATGTGGCGCGTCAGCGTGTGGTGCAGATGGGTGCCGGCGGTGCGGGGGCGGCAGTGGCCCACGCCCTGCTGATTGAAGGCGTGCAGCAGCTGAGCATTTTTGATGTCGATGCCAGCCGCGCGCAGGCCTTGGCCGACAACCTCAATCAACACTTCCCCGGTAACCGCGCCCAGGCGGGCAGCGACTTGGCCAGCGCCATGGCCTATGCCGACGGGCTGGTCAACACCACCCCCATGGGCATGGCCAAATTGCCCGGTATGCCGGTGCCCAAAGAGCTGCTACGCGCCGCGCTGTGGGTGGCCGAGATTGTCTATTTCCCGCTGGAAACCGAGCTGTTGCGCGAAGCCCGCGCCCTCGGTTGCCGCACCCTGGACGGTGGCACCATGGCCGTATTCCAAGCGGTAAAAGCGTTCGAGCTGTTCAGCGGCGTAGCTGCCGATGCCCAGCGTATGCAAGAGCACTTCACAGGAATGACCGCGTAACCGGCAGTACACACTCAACAATAAAAAATGGCGCCCGGGGTTTATTCCATCGGCCAGCCTTGCGAGATCAACAATGACAAAAATGATCGATCTGTACTTTCGCCTTCTGAAATTGATCGTCGTGCTGTGCATGCTCGGCATGGTGCTGATGGTGTTTGGCAACGTCGTCATGCGCTATGCCTTCAATTCCGGGATCACCCTTTCCGAAGAGCTGTCACGCTGGCTGTTTGTGCTGATGGTGTTTCTCGGTTCGCTGATTGCCTTGCGCGAACGCGGTCACCTCGGTCTCGACCTGGTGATCAAAAAACTCCCCGCACCCGCACGCAATCTGTGCCTGAGCATCGGCCACGTGCTGATGTTGTATATCGCCTGGCTGGTGCTCAGCGGCAGCTGGCAGCAGGCGCGGATCAACCTTGATGTGGTCGCGCCCGCCTCCGGTCTGTCGATGGCATGGTTCTATGGAATTGGCGTGCTGTTCGGCGCCACGGCTATCCCGATCATTGCCGGTGAACTGCTGCTGGCGTTGCGCGGACGCCTGCCGCAGGGCAAGCCGGAAATCGAATCGGTCCATGTGCCCGCCAATGGGGGTAACCACTGATGACCCTTATCCTCTTTCTCGGCACCCTGCTCGGCACCATGGCCCTGGGTATTCCGATTGCCTTTGCCTTGCTGTTGGTCAGCGTGGTGCTGATGTGGCAGCTGGACCTGTTCGACGCCCAGATCGTGGCGCAAAACCTGCTCAATGGTGCCGACAGCTTCCCACTGCTGGCAGTGCCGTTCTTTATGCTGGCTGGCGAGATCATGAACGCCGGCGGTCTGTCGCGGCGCATCGTCAACATCGCCATGGCCCTGGTCGGGCACAAGCGCGGTGGTCTGGGTTATGTGGCGATCATCGCCTCGTGCCTATTGGCATCCTTGTCCGGCTCGGCGGTAGCTGATGCGGCGGCATTGTCGGCGCTGCTGATTCCGATGATGGTGCAGGCCGGACACAACCGTGAACGTGCAGCAGGCTTGATCGCCTCGGGCGGCATCCTGGCACCGATCATTCCGCCCAGCATCGGTTTTATCGTGTTCGGCGTGGCTTCTGGCGTATCCATTTCCAAGCTGTTCCTGGCCGGCATCGTGCCAGGCATTCTCCTTGGCATGTCACTGGCGGTGGCCTGGTGGTTCGTATCACGCAGCGAAAATGTGGCAACACCCCCCAAACGCAGTCGTGCCGAAATCATCAGAACCCTGCTCGATGGCAGCTGGGCGCTGGGCCTGCCGCTGATCATCATCTTCGGCCTCAAATTCGGCATTTTCACCCCAACCGAAGCGGCCGTTGTTGCGGCGGTGTATGCCCTGGCGGTGTCGTTGTTTGTCTACCGCGAACTGAAACTCAGCCAGTTGTATGAAGTGGTTTTGTCAGCGGCGAAAACCACCTCGGTGGTGATGCTCTTGGTAGCGGCGGCCATGGTCTCGTCCTGGCTGGTGACTATCGCCGACCTGCCCGGCCAACTGGCTGACGTGCTGCAACCGTTTCTGGATTCGCCCACCCTCCTGCTGGTGATGATCATGCTGTTGATCATCGCGGTGGGCATGGTCATGGACATGACCCCGGCCATCCTGATTCTGACGCCGGTACTGATGCCGGTGGTGATCCAGGCCGGCATCGACCCGGTGTACTTCGGCGTGCTGTTTTTGGTGAACACCTCGATCGGCCTGATCACGCCGCCAGTGGGCACGGTGCTCAACGTGGTCTGTGGTGTTGCCAAATTGCGCATCGATCAAATCGTCCGTGGCGTCTGGCCTTTCCTGCTGGCGCAACTGATCGTCCTGGCGTTGCTGGTGATATTCCCGCAATTGGTTCTGGTCCCCCTGAAGTTTTTCACCGGCTAAGCGCCGGTCAGCAATAGAAGTCTCACGATTCAAACAACAACAATGGAGAGCACTAACAATGAAAAAATGGCTGAAACCCCTGCTGACCTCCGCCTGCGCTGCGGGCCTGCTGTTTAACGGCATGACGGCCCAGGCCGAGATTGGCGAACACACCCTGCGCTTTGCCTTCCAGAACGTGAAGGAACACCCACAGGGCCAGGGCGCGCAGAAGTTTGCCGACCTGGTGAAAGAAAAGAGCGGCGGCAAAATCACCGTGCGCCTGTTCCCCGGTGGCGTACTCGGCGGCGACTTGCAGACCGTCTCTTCGCTGCAAGGCTCGACCCTGGACCTCACCGTGCTCAACTCCGGCATTCTCGCCGCCCAGGTTCCGGAGTTCGCCCTGCTCGACTTCCCGTTCCTGTTCAACAGCACCCAGGAAGCCCAAGCCGTGATCGACGGGCCGGTGGGCCAGGAGCTGGCCAAGCGCCTGGAAAGCAAAGGCCTGCTGAGTCTGGGCTACTGGGACCTGGGCTTTCGCAACCTGACCAACAGCAAAACCCCGGTGACCAAATGGGAAGATATGGCGGGCCTGAAGGTGCGCGTGATTCAGTCGCCGATCTACCTGGAAACCTTCAAGGCCCTGGGCGCCAACCCGGTGCCGATGCCGTTCCCTGAGGTGTATACCGGCCTGGAACAGAAAACCGTGGATGGCCAGGAAAACCCCTTCACCGTAATCAAAGGCAGCAAGTTCAACGAAGTGCAGAAATACCTGAGCGTGACTCAGCACATCTATAACCCGCAGTCCTTTGTGATCGGCGCGAAAAGCTGGGGCAAGTTGAATGCCGAGGAGCAGGCGGTGATTACCGCGGCTGCCAAAGAGGCCACCGCGTACCAACGTGAAATTACCGCCGCCGCTCAGGATGCGGCGTTTAAGGAACTGTCTGCAGAGATGCAGGCCAATACCGTTTCACCGGCCGAGATGGACCGCTTCCGCGAGAAGGTAAAACCGGTGATCGCGCAGTTCTCCAAAGACATGGACCCGGCGCTGGTCAAGGCCATGTACGACTCGGTGGAGAAGGTGCGCGCCAGTAACTGATTTTCGGCGGCATAAAAAACGGCCTTTGCGGGCCGTTTTTTTTATTCTTCTTTTCCAGGGCTCGCGGCTGAAGCCGCTCCTACGAGGACATGCAGTCTCCCTGGAAACCTCATTACTTGCGCAAATACGCCAACACCGAATCACAGATCATCTGTTTGTGCCGCAGCTTCACCTGCTCGTCCGGCAAATCGATCTGGAAGATCTCGCTGAAGGTATGGCGGTTGGACACCCGGTAAAAGCAGAACGAACTGATCAACAGATGCATGTCGATGGCTTGCAGGCCCGGGCGGAACAGCCCGGCGGCTTCGCCACGGCGCAGGGTTTCGTCCAGCAGGTTGAGCACGTTGTGGCTTAGGGAACGGATGGTCGGCGACTGTTTGACGTTGGCCCCGTTGTGGATGTTTTCGATGCAGACGATGCGCACGAAATCCACGTTGCGGTCGTGGTGGTCGAAGGTGAATTCCACCAGCCGGCGAATCGCTTCAAAGGGTTCCAGCTCGGCCAGGTGCAGTTGCGCCTCGGTGCGGCGGATATCGCCGTAGAGCTTTTCCAGCACTTCAACGTAGAGCTGCTCTTTGCTGTTGAAGTAGTAGTAAATCATCCGCTTGGAGGTGTGGGTGCGCTCGGCGATGGCATCCACCCGGGCACCGGACAGCCCCTGCTGGACGAACTCGGCTATGGCCGCCTGCAAGATATTTTCGCGAGTCTTTTCCGGATTGTTCTTGCGACTTTTGCGAGGGGCTTCCGGTAGCTCCTCGGGAAGTTCTTGGATAAGGGTCATACAAGGCTCACGGCCAGATAGGCAAGGTAGCGGCGATTATGGTCCTGGCCGGGGTCCGAAGAAAGCCTGGCGCCGAGAAGATTTCGACGCCGGGCTTTCTGGATTACAAACGGGCTTGGCGGCTCGATCCGCTGCGGACCTTGGCCATTGCAGCCAAGCGCACGGCGACGTTTGCCGCACCGTAGCCCACATAGCCATTTTTGCGCTGCAGCAGCTCGAAGAAGAAGCGCCCTTCGAACGGCTCGGTGTACACATGGAACAGCTCACCACCCTGGGCGTCGCGGTCGTACAGCACGTTGTAATAGGCCAGTTCGCTGAGGAATTCGTCATCGAAGTCGAAGCGTGCAGCAAGGTCGTCGTAGTAGTTCAGCGGGATATCCAGCAACGGCACGCCGGCATCCTTGGCGCGGTTGATCTCGGCAAACAGGTCGTCGCAGGCAAAGGCGATATGGTGCACGCCGGAACCGCGGTAACTGGACAGCGCATGGGAAATCGCGGTGTTGCGGTTTTCCGAGATATTCAGCGGCAAGCGTACCGAGCTGCAGCGGCTGCGCAGGGCGCGACTTTTCACCAGACCATAGGGGTCGGGCAGTACCACCTCATCGTCGGCTTCGAAGTCGAGCAGCGCCTTGTAGAACAGCACCCAGCTGTCCAGGCTGTCGGCCGGCAAGGCCATGGCCATATGGTCGATACGTTGCAGATTGCCGGTGGGCGCAGCGTTGGCATTAAGGATGAAGTCGCTGTCGTACAGGCCTTTTTCAGCCTCGCCCACCAGATAGATCAGGCTGCCATCCGGTGCCCGCACCGAGGGAATCTCGCGCTCGTTGGGGCCGACCAGGCCACGGTACGGCTGGCCCTTGAACTCCCGCGCACGCTCGAAGGCGCTATGGCTGTCCTTGACCCGCAAGGCCGTGGCGCACAACGACGGGCCATGGGCCTCGAAGAAGCTGTGGGCAAAGGAATAGGGTTCGGCGTTGAGCACGATATTGATATCGCCCTGACGCAGCAGGCTGACGTCCTTGGAGCGATGCTGGCCGGCGCGGGCAAAACCCAGGCGCTCCAGCCAGCCGGCGAGTTTGGTGCCCTGCTCGCCGTCGATGGCGAACTCGACGAACTCGACACCGTCGTAGCGACTGGCCGCCGGCGGCGAAAACAGCATGTCCAGGCTGGCAGCCGGCAGCGCGGGGATGGTTCCTTCCGCAGTCTGGCGTTCGAGCAGATTGCGGGTTTTCTCTTCGAGGTAGAGCAAGGAGCGCAAACCGTCGGCGGCATTGGCCCGTGGCGGCGCAGCGCGGAAACCGTCGTTGAAGATTTCCAGCGACAACGGGCCGCTGTAACCGCTGCATATGATCGGTGCCAGAAAGCCCGCCAGATCGAATTCGCCCTGCCCCGGGAAGCAACGGAAATGCCGGCTCCACTCCAGCACATCCATGGCCAGAATCGGTGCGTCGGCCATCTGCACAAAGAAGATCTTGTCACCGGGAATCTCGGCGATGGCGGCCGGATCACCCTTGAGCGACAGGGTGTGGAAACTGTCGAGCAGCACGCCGACGGCGCTGTGGTCGGCCTGGCGAACGATGTCCCAGACCTGCTGATAGGTATTTACATGGCGGCCCCAGGCCAGCGCTTCGTAGCCGATACGCAAGCCACGAACCCCGGCGCGCTCGCCGAGCAGGCGCAAGTCGTCGACCAGAATCTGCGTATCGCCGAGGGAGTCGGCGGCCACGTTGCTGCAGACCAGAACCAGGTCGGTACCCAGCTCCTGCATCAAATCGAATTTACGTTCGGCGCGATCCAGGTTGCGCGCCAGGCGGTCGCGGCGGCAGCCTTCAAAATCGCGGAACGGCTGAAACAAGGTTATGGCGATGTCCAGATCGGCGCACATCTGGCGGATTTCCCGCGGGCTGCCGGCGTAATAGAGCAAGTCGTTTTCGAAGATTTCCACCCCGTCGAAACCGGCGGCGGCAATGGCTTCAAGCTTTTCCGGCAGGGTACCGCTCAAGGAAACGGTGGCGATCGAACGCTGCATGCTTCAGCTCCTGTTTTTGTTGGCGCGCCTTTGCGGGGGCGGCGTATCGGGGCATCGGCGGCAATGGCTATAAATAAGCAGACGCACGATGCGAATCAGGGTGCATGGAGTATTCGCCATCGGCTTTAATGCGAAAAGACTTTTGTACCAACTGGTTAGTTTTGTGTTCGATTATCGACCAATTGGCCGTTTATCGAATTGACGATTTTTTCGCCAGTGGCCAACATCGGCCTCACCTTGCAATCGCTGCATCGCTCATCTTGCCGTGCATGCCGTTACCCAATGGCCGATGCCGAGCGATTGCCAGTCAGAAAAGCCCACGGCTTAAGACCATAACAATTTCAAGAACAGGTACACCCTCATGCTGATTACCACGCCTCTCGCCAGCCCTCTGCCCGCCCAGCCAGCGTCCAGGTCGGCCTTGCGCCGCTGATACGCCCTTAGCCGCAGACACCGCCTGCACCCGCCTGCCACGCCGAAATTCGGCGAACGGTCCGCACGCAAGCCGCCTGCCTTGAGTCCCGCAGCCTCAAGTTAATGTCTTGATTGCCCCGCGCAGTCTTAGAACGGATGGCCACACCCATGATTCAGTCCCAAAGCACTCCCGTAACGGCGCAAACCGTTTCGCCCCACGCCGGTATCGGCGACAAGATTCGCGGTGCCATGGCCGTGGGCAAAACCCGCTGGGCCATGCTCGCCCTGGTGTTTTTTGCCACCACCCTGAACTACATCGACCGCGCCGCACTGGGCGTAATGCAACCGGTACTCGCCGAGAAGATGAGCTGGACGGCGATGGACTACGCCAACATCAACTTCTGGTTCCAGGTCGGCTACGCCATCGGCTTTCTGCTGCAGGGACGCTTTATCGACCGGGTCGGCGTCAAGCGCGCGTTCTTCTTCGCCGTACTGCTCTGGAGCCTGGCCACCGGTGCTCACGGCCTGGCCACCTCGGCCGTCGGCTTTATGGTTTGCCGCTTTATCCTCGGCCTCACCGAAGCTGCCAACTACCCGGCCTGCGTAAAGACCGCACGGATCTGGTTCCCGGCCGGCGAGCGCGCGGTGGCGACCGGCATTTTCAACGCCGGCACCAACGTCGGAGCCATGCTCACTCCCGCCCTGCTACCGCTGATTCTGGTGGCCTGGGGCTGGCAAGCGGTGTTCCTCTGCATGTCCGCGCTGGGCGCGGTGTGGCTGGTGTTCTGGGCCTTGAAATACTTCAACCCGGAGGACCACCCAAGCGTCAAACAGAGCGAGCTCGACTATATCCAGCACAACGTAGAACCGGCGCAAGCCCGCGTTCCGCTGCGTGAAATCCTGCGCATGCGCGGCACCTGGGCCTTTGCCATCGCCTTCTCGATGACCGCGCCAGTGTTCTGGTTCTACCTGTACTGGCTGCCGCCCTTCCTCAACCAGCAATACAGCCTGGGCATCAGCGTGTCGCAGATGGGCATCCCGCTGATCCTGATCTGGCTTACCGCTGACTTCGGCAGCATTGGTGGCGGCGTGTTGTCCTCGTGGCTGATCGGCCGTGGCATGAACCCGATCAAGGCGCGCCTGTTGTCGATGCTGATCTGCGCCTGCGCCATCATCGGCGTGATCTTCGCCGCGCACGCCAGCGGCTTGTGGATCGCCGTACTGGCCATCGCCCTGGGTGTCGGTGCGCACCAGGCCTGGACCGCCAACATCTGGAGCCTGGTGATGGACTTCACCCCCAAGCACATGATGAGCACGGTGTTTGGCTTCGGCGGCATGTGCGCAGCCATCGGCGGCATGTTTATGACGCAGATCGTCGGCTACGTGCTGACCGTTACCAACAACAACTACGCCGTGCTGTTTACGCTGATTCCGACCATGTATTTCCTCGCGCTCACATGGTTGTACTTCATGGCACCACGCAAGATTCCTGAAGTGAAACAGGCCTAACCACCGCTTAACAAAAAGGCCCCGAAGGGCCTTTTTGTTAAGCGGCAAAAGCATCGCGGCTGAAGCCGCTCCTACGGATTGTGCAATGCGTAGGAGCGGCTTCAGCCGCGATGCTTTTGATCTATTGACGCTTCTGAAACCAGGCGGCCGCCAGGCCGCTCAAGCAGATGACCGCGATGCCCAGCAGGGCGCTAGCCGACGGCGTATGGCTAAACACCACAAAGCCCAACAAGCCGGCGAAGACGATCTGGCAGTAGCCAAACGGTGCCAGCAAGGCCGGGGCGGCGTAGCGGAAGGCTTGGGTGAGCATCAGGTGCGCGGTCATCCCGCAGGTGCCCAGGGCAATCATCAGCAAGGCGTGGCCCCAGGTCGGCACTTGCCAGAAAAACGGCACCAACAGGCTGACCAGCAAGGTGTTGCACAGGCCGGCGAAGAAGTTGCTGGTGGTCGGGCTATCCACCGTGGCGAGGATGCGCGTGAGTATCTGGTACACGCCAAAACACAGGGCCGAGCCAAATGGCAGCAACACCGCCGGGGTGAACAATTCACCCCCGGGATGGACGATCACCAGCACCCCGGAAAAGCCCACCAACACCGCGGCCCACTGGCCTTTGCTGACCCGCTCACCGAGCAGCGGCACCGACAGCGCGGTCACCAGCAATGGCGCGAGAAAGTTCACCGCCGTGGCTTCGGCCAACGGGATATAGCGAATGCCGGTGGTGAACAACAGGCTGGTACCCAGCAGGCACACCGCCCGCAGCACTTGCAGCCCGGGGCGCTTGCTGCGCAGCACACGCAGGCCCGACTGGGGCAGGAAGATCCCGGCCATCAGCAGGGTGTGCACCACGTAACGTGCCCACACCACCATCACCACCGGATAGAAACCGGACAGGTACTTGGACAGGGCGTCGTGGGTGGCGAACAGAAAGGTGGCCAGCAGAATCAGCAGAATGCCGCGAAAAGGTTGCTGGACAGTCGATAGCGGGGAGCTGGGCAGACTCATGCGTTTCTCAAAAAAGACGGGCTTGGCAAAAATAAAAACAGCTTACAGACCTCTGGACTATAGGGCCTGGTACTGCGGCGGACGAATGTACCACCTGGTTAATTAGTGTTCGATAAACGCACAAAATGGCGATTATCGAATTGAACCGTTTAGTTACTACTTCCACTATGCCTCTCACATTGAACGCCGCCCGGCGGCGCTTCCGATGACCAACAACTACAAAAAAGGTCTACTTCGATGCTGCATACCTCGCGCTCCAAGGGCTCGTTGCGCCCTGTTCCCGCTTTGATCGCTCTGGCCGTTGCCGGTTTCAGCCAATTCAGCCACGCCGAAGGTTTTCTCGACGACACCAAGGCCACGCTGAACCTGCGCAACGCCTACTTCAACCGTAACTTCACCAACCCGGCCTACCCCAGTGCTGCCAACCCGCAGAACAAGGCCGAGGAATGGACGCAGAACTTCATTCTCGATGTGAAATCCGGCTATACCCCGGGCCCGGTGGGCTTTGGCGTGGACGTGCTGGGTCTGTACTCGCAGAAACTCGATGGCGGTAAAGGCACTGGCGGCAGCCAACTGCTGCCGATCCATGACGACGGCCGCCCAGCCGACAACTTCGGCCGCCTGGGCGTAGCCGCCAAGGCCAAGCTGTCGAATACCGAATTGAAGATCGGCGAATGGATGCCGGTGCTGCCGATTCTGCGTTCCGACGATGGCCGCTCGCTGCCGCAAACCTTCCGCGGCGGTCAGGTGACTTCCCAGGAAATCACCGGCCTGACCCTGTACGGCGGCCAGTTCCGGCAGAACAGCCCGCGTAACGATGCGAGCATGGAAGACATGTCCATGAACGGCCGTGCGGCGGTGCTTTCCGACCGCTTCAACTTCGGCGGCGGTGAGTACAACTTCAACGAAAAACGCACCACCGTCGGCCTCTGGTACGCCGAGCTGGAAGATATCTACCAGCAGCAATATTTCAACGTGCTGCACAGCCAGCCGGTGGGTGATGTAACCCTGGGTGCCAACCTCGGCTACTTCATCGGCAAGGAAGATGGCAGCCAACTGGCCGGCGACTTGGACAACAAAACCGGCTTCGCCCTGCTCTCGGCCAAATACGGTGGCAGCACCTTCTATGTCGGCCTGCAGAAAGTCAGTGGCGACAACGCCTGGATGCGCGTCAACGGCACCAGCGGCGGCACCCTGGCCAACGACAGCTACAACTCCAGCTACGACAACGCCAAGGAAAAATCCTGGCAGCTGCGTCATGACTACAACTTCACCGCCGTCGGCGCGCCGGGTCTGACCTTGATGAACCGCTATATCAGCGGTGACAACGTGCACACCGGCGCGATCACCGATGGCAAGGAGTGGGGCCGCGAGTCCGAGCTGGCCTACACCGTGCAGAGCGGCACCTTCAAGAGCCTCAACTTCAAGTGGCGCAACGCGAGCATCCGCCGCGACTACAGCACCAACGAGTTCGACGAGAACCGCATCTTCGTCAGCTATCCGATTTCGTTGCTGTAGCGATTTGAAGGCTGCGTTGGGCTGCGCTGCGCTCAACCTATGGTCTGGCTTTACTCCTTGTGCGTGAATACCTTTAGCCCGTCCCCGTGACGGGCTTTTTTATGCAAAAACACCCGTCATCCCGCATCGGCGGTGGTGATTGCGAACGCACACAACGCTGTAGAGTCCAACCCCCACACCCACCCCACAGGGAGCCTCCTTATGCAATCCATCACCACCCGCACCGGCCTGCACCTTCCAAAAGTCGGCCTGGGCACCTGGCGGATGCTGGGCGATGACTGCACGCGTCTGGTCGAGCAAGCGCTGGACCTCGGCTATCGGCATATCGACACCGCTACCGCGTACGACAACGAAGCCGCGGTCGGCAAAGCCCTGGCGCAGACCGCCATCCCCCGTGAGCAGCTCCACGTCACCACCAAGGTCTGGCACGACCAGCTCGAACCCCAGGCGATGCGCCAATCCCTGGATGCCAGCCGCAAAGCACTGGGCGACGATTGCCTGGATCTGTTTCTGATTCACTGGCCGGGCAATACCAACGAAGGCTGGAGCCTGGAGCGCAGCATCGAAACCCTGATGGCGCTGCGTGAAGAAGGCAAGGCGCGGCAGATTGGCGTGGCCAATTTCAACGTCGCCCAGCTCACCCGCGCCGTGGTCGAACTGGGCGCACCGCTGTCGGTGGTGCAGGTGGAATACCACGTGCTGTTGAACCAGCAGCCGGTCCTGGAATTTGCCCGTCAGCACGGCATGGCGCTGACCGCCTACACACCACTGGCGCGCGGCCAGGGCGCGGACACCGTAACCGTGCAATGCATCGCCAAAAAACATGGCGTGCTGCCGAGTCAGATCGCCTTGGGCTGGGTGTTGGAACAGGACGGCGTGGCGGCGATTCCCAAGTCCAATAGCGCGGTCAACCAGCAGGCCAACCTGGAGGCATTGAAGGTCAAACTGGACGACGAGGATCGCGCAGCGATTGCCGCATTGCGCAAGGATGTGCGGATTGTGAATCCGGCGTTTGCGCCGGCTTGGGATTAACCGATCAACAGCTCGCGGCTGAAGCCGCCCCTACGAGAGCGCACCATTCGTAGGAGCGGCTTCAGCCGCGATGCTTTTAAACGGTCACTTCAAAGATTCCACGCCCATCTCGTCCCACACTTCTTCGGCGAGATGGAAGGTGGCGTTTGCGGCAGGAATCCCGCAATAGATCGCACTCTGCATCAGCACCTCTTTGATCTCCTCGCGGGTCACGCCGTTGTTCTTGGCGGCCTTGAGGTGCAGCTTCAGTTCACCTTCGCGGTTCATGCCGATCAGCATGGCGATGGTCACCAGGCTGCGGGTGTGGCGCGGCAGGCCGGGACGGGTCCAGATATCACCCCAGGCGTGGCGGGTGATCATTTCCTGGAACTCTTCGTTGAACGGCGTGAGGTTCTGCAGGCTGCGGTCGACATGGGCGTCGCCGAGTACCGCGCGGCGTACTTGCATACCCGCGTCATAACGTTGTTTTTCGTCCATTGGGCGTCCGCCAATCAGTGGGTAAGAAAGTCGAGTACAGCCTGGCTAAAGGCATCGCCGGCTTCGACGTTGGATAGATGCGCGGCGTGGAACTCCACCAGCTGTGCGCCCTTTACCCGCTCAACGATAAAGCGCCCATCGGCTGGGGTGGTCACCGCATCCTCGGTACCGCAGACCATCAACAGCGGCAGCTCGATAGCGGCGAGCTGCTCACGGAAATCCGCGTCACGCACCGCCGCACAGTTGGCGGCGTAGCCTTGCGGCGAAGTGGCGGCGAGCATGCCGACCACCGCTTCGACCTTGGCGGTTTGCGCCTCGGCAAAGGCCGGGGTGAACCAGCGAGCGATGGACGCATTGCGCAGCGACAGCATGGCTGCCGGGCCGTCACGCAAGACCATTTCGATGCGCGGGTTCCACACGTCAGGGTTACCAATCTTGGCGGCGGTGTTGCACAGCACCACGCGTTTCAGGCGCTGCGCAGCATTGATGGCCAGCCACTGGCCAATCAGGCCACCCATGGACAGGCCGCAGAAATACACCTGCTCGATGGCCAGCGCATCAAGCAGGGCCAGCACATCGCGGCCGTTCTGTTCGATGCTGTAGATGCCCTCGCTGACCAGGGATTTGCCGTGGCCACGGGTGTCGTAGCGCAGCACCTGGAAATGCTTGGTGAAGGCGGCGATCTGCGCGTCCCACATATGCAGGTCGGTGCCCAGGGAGTTGGACAGCACCAGCACCGGCAGGCCGGCTTGGCCGTCCAGTTGATAGTTCAGTTCGCCATCGGCGAGTTGTACGGCGGGCATGCAAGGCTCCTAACTACTTAAGGTCTGATGCTCGGCAATCGCGCGCTGCACCCACAGACGCGCCTGGCCAAGGTAATGGGCGGGGTCGAGCAGGTGGTCCAGTTCCCCATCGCTGAGTTGCGCGGTGACCTCGGCGTTTTCCCCCAGCACCTGACGCAGATGCACGCCCTGCTCCACCGCCAGACGGCAGCATTGCTCGAGCAGATGGTGGGCGGCATCGCGACCGATACGCTGCGCCAGGGTGATGCTCACCGCCTCGGCCAATACCAACCCCTGGGTCAGGTCGAGGTTGCGGCGCATACGCGCGGCGTCCACTTCCAGGCCGGGCACTACCACCAGCGCCTGTTGCAAGGCACCGGACAGCAAGCGGCAGAGTTCCGGCAGGGTTTCCCATTCGGCATGCCACAGGCCCAGGCTGCGTTCGTGTTCTTGTGGCATGGCGGAAAGCATGGTCGCCACCAGACCGGGGGCACGGGTGGCGGCGCCGATCAATACCGCGCAGCTCACCGGGTTGCGTTTATGCGGCATGGTGGACGAGCCACCCTTGCCCGGTGCCGAGGGTTCGAACACCTCAGCGGCTTCGGTTTGCATCAGCAGACTGAGGTCACGCCCGAGTTTACCCAGGGTGCCGGCAACCAGACCGAGCCAACTGGCGAACTCCACCAGACGATCACGCTGGGTATGCCAGGGTTGTTCCGGCAGCTGCAGATTGAGCTCGCCGGCCAGCGCTTCAGCCACCGGCATGGCGTTATCGCCGAGCGCCGCCAGGCTGCCGGAGGCACCGCCAAATTGCAGCACCAGCAAGCGTGGTTTGAGTTCGGCCAGGCGCTGCCGATGACGGTTGACGGCACCCAGGCTGCTGGCGATTTTCATCCCCAGGGTCACCGGCGTGGCGTGTTGCAGCCAGGTACGGCCAGCCATCGGCGTGGCGCAATGCAGACTGGCCTGACTGGCCAGGGCGTTGGCCAGGCTCGCCAGGTCCTGCTCCAGCAAGGCGATGGCGCTGCGCAGTTGCAGCACCAGGCCGCTGTCCATCACGTCCTGGCTGGTGGCACCGAGGTGCACATAACGCTCGGCTTCGGCGCTGACGCCGGCGATCTGTTTACCCAGCGCCTTGACCAGCGGAATCGCCGAATTGCCGGCCGTGGCAATCGCCACGGCGAGGCTATCCACATCAAACAGTTCGGCCTGGCAGGCCCCCTGGATAGGTGCCACCACCGCGGCTGGAATCAGCCCGGTGGCCGCCTGGGCACGGGCCAGCGCCGCCTCGAAGTCGAGCATGCCCTGCAGCCGCCCATGATCGGAAAAGATCGCGCGCATGGCGGGCTGGGTGAAGTAGGTGTCGAACAACTTGTTGCTCATACATCGTCCTTAATAAGAACCGCGTTCCCGTAGGAGCAGCTTCAGCCGCGATGCGTTTAGCTCAAGAGCATCGCGGCTGAAGCCGCTCCTACGAAGCGCCGGTATCCGCCGTACGGCCGTAGAGCCGATATCCGCCGTATGGCGCGTGCCACCGATCTTAGTGATCGTGATGCAGATACGCCGCCTGTTTCGGCAAGCGCAGACTAAACAGGAAAGCCACCGCCATCATCACCGTTACATACCAGTAGAAGGTGTTTTCCATGCCGATGCTTTTCAGCCCCAGCGCCACATATTCCGCCGAGCCGCCAAACAGCGCGTTGGCCACTGCATAGGCCAGGCCCACGCCCAAGGCACGCACCTGTGGCGGAAACATTTCCGCTTTCACCAAGCCGCTGATGGAGGTGTAGAAACTCACAATCGCCAACGCCAGGGTGATCAGCACAAAGGCCAGGAACGGGCTGGTGATGGTTTTCAGGCTCAGCAGAATCGGTACGGTACACAGGGTACCCAGCGCGCCGAACCAGAGCATGGAAGTGCGCCGGCCGATCTTGTCGGAAAGCAGGCCGAACAGCGGCTGCATGCACATATACAGGAACAGCGCGCCGGTCATGATGTAGCTCGCCGTTTTGGCGTGCATACCGGCAGTGTTCACCAGGTACTTCTGCATATAAGTGGTGAAGGTGTAGAAAATCAGCGAGCCACCGGCGGTGTAACCGAGCACGGTGATAAACGCGGCTTTGTGGTGTTTGAACAGGGCGGCCACGCTACCGGCGTCTTTGTCGGCACGTTGTTCGGCGGTGGTGGTTTCTTCCAGGCTGCGACGTAGCAGCAAGGAAATCACCGCCGCGGCGGCACCCACTACAAACGGAATACGCCAGCCCCAGGCACGTAGTTCTTCTTCGCTCAGAAACTGCTGCAGGATCACCACCAGCAATACCGCCAGCAGTTGCCCGCCGATCAGCGTCACGTACTGGAACGAGGCAAAGAAACCGCGTTGACCACGCAGCGCCACCTCACTCATATAAGTCGCCGTGGTGCCGTACTCGCCGCCCACCGACAGGCCCTGAAACATGCGTGCCATCAACAGAATGGCCGGTGCCCAGGCACCGATGGTGGCGTAGGTCGGCATAAAGGCGATGACCAGGGAGCCGGCACACATCATCAGCACCGAGATCATCATCGAGTTCTTGCGACCATGTTTGTCGGCAACCCGGCCAAACAGCCAGCCACCAATCGGGCGCATCAGAAACCCGGCGGCGAATACGCCTGCGGTGTTGAGCAACTGCACCGTGGGGTCGTCAGACGGGAAGAAGGCCGGGGCGAAATAGATGGCGCAGAAGGCATAGACATAGAAGTCGAACCATTCAACCAAGTTGCCCGAAGAGGCACCTACGATCGCAAAGATGCGCTTGCTGCGCTCTTCGCCGGTGTAATGCGGGGTGGTCATAATTTGTTACTCATCAGAGGGTTTGCCTGAGTCTAGACCCAGCAACTGCAACCCCGTTCAAACCAAAGCACCTTCCTTTGCTTTGATATCGGTGTACCTGGGTCCCAGCCTGCGCTGGGATGACGGTGGTGGGTGAGAGTCCACCGTCGTCCCAGCGAAGGCTGGGACCCAGAATTTCAAGACAGGCTCGGGATAGCTGCCTACACAGCTTCGATGGCAATCGCCAAACCCTGCCCCACGCCGACACACATCGTTGCCAAGCCCAGCTTGCCGCCGGTTTTCTGCAATTGATGCACCGCCGTCAGCACAAGGCGATTACCACTCATGCCCAGCGGATGGCCGAGGGCGATGGCACCGCCATTGGGGTTCACCTTGGCGCTGTCATCGGCCAGACCGAGATCCCGCGTTACCGCCAACCCTTGCGCGGCAAACGCCTCGTTCAGCTCGATCACATCAAACGCATCGATGCTCAGCTCAAGCCGTTTCAGCAACTTGCGCACCGCCGGAATCGGGCCGATGCCCATTACCCGCGGGGCCACGCCGCCACTGGCCATGCCGAGCACTTTGGCGCGCGGCGTGAGGCCGAATTTTTTCACCGCATCGGCCGAGGCCAGGATCATCGCCGAAGCGCCGTCGTTAAGGCCCGAGGCATTGCCGGCGGTGACGGTTTTGTCCGCACCATTGACCGGTTTGAGCTTGGCCAGGCCTTCAGCGTTGGTGTCGGCACGCGGGTGCTCGTCGATGCTAACGGTGCTGTCGCCCTTCTTGCCCTTGATCACCACCGGCACGATTTCTTCAGCGAAGAAACCGGCTTCCTGAGCCGCCGCCGCACGCTGCTGGCTGCGCAGGGCGAAGGCGTCCTGATCGGCACGGCTGACCTGGTAATCCTCAGCCACGTTGTCGCCGGTGACCGGCATCGGGTCGACGCCGTACTGCTCTTTCATCAGCGGATTGACGAAGCGCCAACCAAGGGTGGTGTCTTCCAGTTTCTGCCCACGGCCAAAGGCGCTGTCTGCCTTGCCCATCACATAGGGCGCGCGGGTCATCGACTCGACGCCGGCGGCGATGGCCAATTCCATTTCGCCGCTGGCGATGGCACGGAAGGCCGCCCCCACCGCTTCCATCCCGGAAGCGCACAGGCGGTTGAGGGTCACGCCCGGCACGCTTTCCGGCAGACCAGCGAGCAGCACTGCCATACGCGCGACGTTGCGGTTGTCTTCGCCCGACTGGTTGGCACAACCCATAAACACTTCGTCCAGGGCGTTCCAATCCACCTGCGGGTTGCGCTCCATCAGCGCCTTGAGCGGAATCGCCGCCAGGTCATCGGCACGCACCGGGGCCAGACCGCCGTTCAAGCGGCCAATGGGCGTACGCACCGCATCGCAGATAAATACCTCGCGAGTCATTCCTCACCTCCGGCCTGGCCGTGGGCCGCCGCAGTACGCGCCTCAAGGGCACGCAGGGCTTCCAGCTCGTGGGCCTGGGGAGCTTCGGTAACGCTGACGTTGTCGGCAAAACGGATCTGCCAGCCAGTGGCTTCCACCACCTGCTCGCGGGTCACGCCCGGATGCAGCGAGGTGACGATGAACTCGTTAGTACCGGCTTCCGGCTCCATGATGCACAGGTCGGTAATGATCCCCACCGGGCCTTTGCCTGGCAGGCCGAGGCGCTGACGGTGATCACCGCCGTCACCAAAACCGACCGAGGTGATAAACGCCAACTTATCCACAAAGGTGCGGTGCGACTGCTTGAGGATAATCAGCACCGACTTGGCCGAACCGGCAATTTCCGGCGCGCCACCGGCACCGGGCAGGCGCACTTTCGGCTTGTGGTAATCACCGATTACGGTGGTGTTGATATTGCCGAACTTGTCCACCTGGGCCGCGCCGAGGAAACCGACGTCAATGCGCCCGCCCTGCAGCCAGTAACGGAAAATCTCGCCGGTTGGCACCACGGTGTCAGCCGTTTCCGCCAGCTCGCCATCACCAATCGACAGCGGCAACACAGTGGGTTTGGCGCCAATCGGGCCGGACTCGTAGATCAGAACCACATCCGGCGACGACGTCAGACGGGCCAGGTTGGCGGCCTTCGAAGGCAGGCCGATACCGACAAAACACACCGAGCCATTCTTCAGGCGGCGGGCGGCGGCGACGGTCATCATTTCATTGGTGCTGTAGTCGCTCATCACTTGCCCTCCGAGGCGAGCTTCTGCTGGAAAGCGGCGAAGTCTTCGGTGCCACGAATGTATTCATCGATCCACGCGGTGAAGGTTGCACGGTCGCGGGCAATCGGGTCCCAGGCCTGGTAGAAGCGGTTGTCGCGCTCGTAATAGCCATGTGCATAAGACGGATGCGCACCGCCTGGCACCAGGCACACAGCGGTGAGTGCCCAGGTTGGCAGCACACAGGCATTCATCGGCGCATTAAGGTCATCGACGATCTCTTCCACAGTGACGATGCAGCGCTTGGCCGCCAGGGCCGCCTCCTTCTGCACGCCGAGAATGCCCCAGAGCAGGACGTTACCCTTGCGGTCAGCCTTCTGCGCGTGGATCACCGTCACATCCGGACGCACCGACGGCACGGCCGCCAGAATTTCGCCGGTGAACGGGCAGGTGACAGTCTTGATCAGCGGATTGACCTTGGGCAGGTCGGAACCGGCGTAGGCACGCAGCACCGCAAATGGCAGGCCCGAAGCGCCGGCCACATAAGAGTTGGCGAGGTCGGCGTGGCTGTGCTCTTCGATCTCCAGCGCATGCGGCCAGTCTTTTTCGACCGCATCACGCAGGCGGTGCAGCGAACCGACGCCAGGGTTGCCGCCCCAGGAGAACACCAGACGCTTGGCGCAACCGGCACCGATCAGCAGGTCGTAAACCAGGTCGGGGGTCATGCGCACCAGCGTCAGGTCTTTCTTGCCCTGACGGATCAGCTCGTGGGAGGCAGCAGTCGGAATCAGGTGGGTAAAGCCTTCGAGGGCGACGGTGTCGCCATCATGGACAAAGCGCTCGACCGCTTCGCGCAGAGACAGGAGTTCAGCCATGTTCGATCTCGTCTTGTTATCCGAGGCGTCGGGAGAGAGAGGTGGACGCCGGGTGGGAAAACAGTACGCCGCGGTGGGAGGGGGGACAATCCGATAATCGACTATCCGTTCGATTATCGAACGGTCGATTGCCGTGCTTTTGCCGCGTTTGCTGGCTTTGGGTCGCGCGCAGATTTTCTTTACCGCGTGCGCTCTGAGCTCTATTTCGCGCCTTACGCGCGAGCTTCTTTTGGGGCAATGCCAAAAGAAGCTCGCGCGTAAGGCGCGAAACCAAACGTCCAGCACCCGCGGTAAAGAAGAACACCGCCAAACCAAACCAAACCAAACCAAACCAAACGAGCGTTAGCTCCCCGCCTCCAACAAGTCATGCAACTCCACAAACTGCAAAGTCAGCTTGTGCCGAGGCTCCAGATAAATCAGCGGAATCGACGCCTGATGCGACTCCCGCATCTTCACCGAGGAAGTGAGATAAACCGGCAACACCGGCAACCCCTCGGCAATCAACTCATCCAGCAACTGCTGCGGCAGGCTCGCCCGCGCCTGAAACTGGTTAACCACAATCCCTTCCACCTCCAGCCCTTCGTTGTGGTCTTCCTTCAACTCATCGATCTCCGCCAGCAGCCCATACAGCGCCTGCCGGGAGAAACTGTCGCAATCGAAAGGAATCAACACGCGATCTGCCGCGATCAGCGCCGAAACGGTATAGAAGTTCAAGGCCGGCGGCGTATCCAGATAGATACGGTCGTAGTCTTCGGCCAGATCATCGAGCAGTTTGCGCAGCTTGTTGATCTTGTGTTTGGCCTCCAGCTTGGGCTGCAAGTCAGCCAGCTCGCGGGTGGCGGTCACCACATGGAGGTTGTCGAAGGGCGTTTCGTAGATATCTACCTGACCCTTCTTGGCAAAGGGCCCGGTGGACAAGGTCTGCTTGAAGAAGTCGGCAATCCCCATAGGGATGTCTTCACCGGTCAGGCCCGTGAGGTATTGCGTGGAGTTGGCCTGGGAATCCAGGTCGATCAGCAGGGTGCGGTAACCCTCTTTGGCGCTGACTGCCGCCAGGTTGCAGGCAATGCTGGACTTACCCACGCCGCCTTTCTGGTTGAACACTACACGTCGCATATTCATACCTCGTCCTGAGCCTCGAATAGCCTGGGATTCTATGCAAAGCGCAGGGCCAGGGCGAGGTGCAGCAGTGAACAGTGACCAGCGGCGCGGATATTTCGGGCAAACATGGGCAAAATAGCGCCCCGCAATCTGCGTCTGTAACCAATGTTTGCCTGAGGCCCGCCACGTCGGGATAATGCCGGCACTTTGCTATTGCGCTATTGCGGTTGTGAGTTTTTTACAACGGCGAAGACAGCTATTGCTGTCGAGTAACACCTGATTCAAGGTCTTTTGGGCTAGAGCCAGACAAGGCGAAAGTGTGCTGACCGGCGCAGCGTACTCAAGTACGTGAGCACGGGCAGCGCAATTTCAACGCCGTATGGCCGACGACCAGAAGACCGGAGCCAGGCGCAGTCGCCCTCGTTGACATGGACGCAAGAGCTGGCCCGATGCACTTTTCAATTGATCAATGGCGCGCCTGGGCCCCAGGCCTCACGCAGGAAAGCGACTGGCAGGCATGGAGCCTTCAGTCTTCGCCGCCTGCCGCCAGCGATTCGTTGCCCGATGTAAATTTTCTTCCGGCCATGCAGCGCCGCCGCCTCAGCCCTCTGGCGCGAATGGCCTTCAGTGTTGCCTGGCCCCTGGCCGACGCCCATGGCGCGCCGCTGCCGCTGGTGTTTATGTCGCGCCACGGCGAAACCCCGCGCACCTTCGCCCTGCTCAGCGATGTCAGCGCCGAGGCACCGCTGTCGCCGACCCAGTTCAGCCTGTCGGTGCACAACGCCATCATCGGCCAATGGTCGATCATGCGCGGCGACACCAGTGAAATGACCGCCCTGGCCGGCGAAGCCGATGGCCTTGAGCACGCCGTCATGGAAGCCCAGCTGCTGCTGGCCGAAGGCGCACCGGCGGTGTTGCTGGTGATTGCCGAAGACACCCCGCCGGTCGCCTATGCGCCGTGGATTACCGATGTGCCCTTGCCCTATGCCGTCGCGCTGCTACTCAAGCCCGGCAATCAATGGCACCTGCAATTGAATGCACACGTTTCATCTGCCGATACAGCCACCGCAGAGTGGCCGCACGCACTTAACCTGGTTCGCGCCCTCAGTGGCGGCGCAACCTCCCTGGAGCATCGTTGGAGAAGTCGACAATGGAGCTGGCAACAGAACAGCGCCTGAGCCGTTACAGCGCGCCCTATTGGTGGCGCCTGATCGCTACCGCCCTGAGCTTCGCCCTGTTTGGTGTGGGTGGGGTGTTTTTGCGCATTGTGGTATTCCCGCTGCTGTCGCTGCTGCCTGGCGATGCCGTGCAGCGCCGTACCCGGGCGCGCGCCACGGTGAGCTGGACCTTTCGCGCCTTCGTCGAATTCATGCACCGCACCGGCGTGCTGACCTTCGAGGTGCAGGGTATCGAGCGCCTCGGCCGGCCGGGGCAGATCGTGATCGCCAACCACCCTTCGCTGATCGATGTGGTGGTGCTGATCGCCTTCATCCGGGACGCCAACTGCGTGGTCAAGCAGAGCCTGTGGGACAACCCGTGCATGCGCGGGCCGATCCGCGCCGCCGAGTACATCAGCAACAGCGGCAGCATGGACATGCTCGATGAAACCTCCGATGCCCTGCGCAGCGGCCAGACCCTCATCGTCTTCCCCGAAGGCACCCGCACCACGCCGGGCCAGCCGCCAGAGTTTCACCGCGGCGCAGCGGCCATCGCCTTGCGCGGGGCGAGCGTCGTTACCCCGGTGGTGATCAGCGTCACCCCCACCACATTGACCAAGGCCGAGCCCTGGTACCGCATTCCGTCGCGGCGCTTTCACTTTGAAATGCGCGTCGGCGAGGATATCGACCCGCAGCAGTTCACCGCCCACAGCTCGGCACCCATCGCCTCGCGCAAGCTCAACGAACACCTGCACCAACACTTTATTAAGGAGCTCGCCAAAGATGAGCGATCTGCAGCTTGAGATAAAAAACCTGATCATCGAGGCCCTCGGCCTTGAAGACATCGGCCCCGACGATATCGACGCCGACATGGCGCTGTTCGGCGAAGGCCTCGGCCTGGACTCGGTAGACGCCCTGGAGCTGGGCCTGGCCATCCAGAAGCGCTTCGGCTTCAAGATCGACGCCGACGCCAAAGACACCCGCAAGCATTTTGCCAACGTGGCCAGCCTCGCTGTGTTCGTGTCAGCACAGCAAGCCGCGTAAGAGAGACCACCATGCAAAACCGTGACGAAATTTTCAGCACCCTGCGCGAGTCGCTAGTCGAACTGTTCGAACTCGAACCCGAGCGCGTCACCCTGGAAGCCAACCTGTATCAGGACCTGGAAATCGACAGCATCGACGCAGTCGATCTGATCGACCACATCAAACGCAAAACCGGCAAGAAACTCGCCGCCGAAGACTTCAAGGCCGTGCGTACCGTAGGTGACGTGGTCGAGGCGGTATACCGCCTGGTCAACGCGCCCGCCGCCTGATGGGTTTTGTGATGGACGTGGTATGAACCGCCTGATCGGACTGGTGCTGCTGGTGGCTGGGCTGGCCTACCCCTTTGCCGTGTATTACGGCCAGCAGCACCTGGCACCGCGCTTCTTCGCCCTGCTGCTGGGTGGGCTGTGGCTGGCGCGTTTTCTCGTCCAGGGGCAGAAGCCCGGTAGCCGCGGCATGGCCATCGCCGCCCTGAGTTTCTGCGTGCTGCTCGGCCTGGTCGACAGCCCTACCCTGCTGCGCTGGTACCCGGCGTTGATCAGCCTGTTCGGCCTGGCGCTGTTTGGCCTCAGCCTGAAATACGGCCCGCCGATGGTCGAGCGCCTGGCGCGCCTGCGCGAGCCGGAGTTGCCTGAGGTGGCAATTGCCTACACGCGGCAGGTGACCAAGGTGTGGGTCGGCTTCTTTGTGTTCAATGCCGCGCTGGTAAGTGCCCTGACCCTGTGGGCACCACTGAGCTGGTGGACGCTGTACACCGGGCTGATTTCCTACGTTTTGATGGGCATGTTGTTCGCCGCCGAATGGCTGGTGCGCCAACGTGTGCGAGGCCATGTATGAGTAAGTGGATAGACCTGCAGCAGTTGCTCACCCCTGCGCTGGCCCGCCCGGTCACCGTTGAACCGGCGCTGCTGCATGCCGACCTCTGTGTACAGGCCTTGAGCCTGGCCGCCGGCCTGCAAGAGCGTGGCATACGCAACCTGGCGGTGCACCTGGAAGACAGCAGCGACCTGGCCATCGCCCTGCTCGGTGCCTGGCGTGCTGGCGTGCGCGTGCTGCTGCCTGCCGATCTGCAAGCGCAGAGCCGCGAGCGCCTGACGCCCCATGTCGATCTGTGGATAACCGAGCAGGACGACGACACCCGCCTGAGCGAGTTGTATGCCGAGCCGCTGCCCGCCGCCGCGCTGGACCTGGATTTCGTCGGCCTGACCCTGTGCACCTCCGGCTCCAGTGGCGAACCGAAGCTGATCGATAAAACCCTGCGCCAGATGCACGCCGAAGTGCTGGCCCTGGAAGCACTGTGGGGCGAAGAGCTGGATGACGCGGTGATCGTTGGCAGCGTGGCCGCGCAACATATTTATGGCCTGCTGTTCCGCGTCCTCTGGCCGCTGTGCGCCGGCCGCGTGTTCGTGCGCCGCGCCCAGCCGTTCCCGGAAGACCTGCAACGCTGGAGCCTGGCCCAGGCCAATTTCGCCTGGATCGCCAGCCCGGCCCTGCTTAAACGCATGGGCGACAACCTCGACTGGCAGGCCCTGGGCCGTGTGCGTCGGGTGTTTTCTTCCGGCGGCGCGCTGCCGGAAGAAACGGCTACGCAGTTGAGTGAGCTGCTCGGCCAGGTGCCGACCGAGATTTTCGGCAGCTCGGAAACCGGCGGCATCGCCTGGCGCCAGGGCGGCTCGCTGTGGCAACCGTTTGCCGATGTCGAGTTGGGCCTGAACGACGAAGGCGCGCTGTTTATTCGCTCGCCGTATCTGGCCTCCGGCCACACCGAGCAGACCGCCGACGGTGCCGCCCTGCACGCCGATGGCCGCTTCGAGCTGCTCGGGCGTCTGGACCGTATCGTCAAGCTGGAAGAAAAACGCATCTCCCTGCCCATGCTTGAACAGGCGCTGGCCAGCCACCCCTGGGTGGCGGACGCGCGCTTTGGCGTGGTGCAAGACAAGCGCGCCTCCATCGGCGCGCTGGTCGCCCTCAACGACGCCGGCCTGCATGCCCTGCGCAACCAGGGCCGCCGTGCGCTGACCGATAGCCTGCGCCAGCACCTGAGCCCGCATTGCATCGCCCTGGCCTTGCCGCGACGCTGGCGCCTGGTGCGTCATCTGCCACTGAATGCCCAGGGCAAATTGCCCCAGGCGGTACTCGAGCAGCTGCTGTATGCGCCGCGCACCTTGCTGCCCGAAGTGGTCAGCCAACGCGAAGAAAATGGCGAGTGGAAGCTGGAACTGGACGTCCCCCTGGACCTTGCCCATTTCAGCGGTCACTTCCCGAAAACGCCGATTCTGCCCGGCGTGGTGCAGGTGGATTGGGCGCAAACCCTGGCCCGCGGCTTGATGGAGTTGCCGCCGCGCTTCTGCGGCATGGAAGTTTTGAAGTTCCAGCAACTGGCGCGCCCCGGCGACCGCCTGCAGTTGCAACTGCGCTTCGACGCCGAGCGCGGCAAGCTCTACTTCAGCTACCGCAATGGCGAGGCCCCCTGCTCGTCCGGGCGCATTCTACTGGAGGCCGCCCGTGTCAGCGCCTGAATCCGTGCATGCCGTCTGCGCGGTGATTCCGGTGTACAACCACGAGCACGCCTTGCCTGCGGTGGTTGACGCCCTGCGCGCCGCCGGCTTGCCCTGCGTGTTGGTCAACGATGCATCCAGCCCGGAATGCAGCGTGGTGATCGACCAGTTGGGCGAGCAGGCGAACACCTATGTGGTGCACCTGCCGGTCAACCAGGGCAAAGGCGGCGCGGTTATGGCCGGTCTGCGCGAGGCGGCGCGCCTGGGCTTCAGCCATGCCCTGCAGGTGGACGCCGATGGTCAGCATGACCTGAGCAACCTGGCCGAGTTTTTACAGCTGTCCCGCGCGCAGCCGCAGACCCTGATCTGCGGTTACCCGGAGTACGACCACAGCGTGCCCAAGGGCCGGCTTTACGCCCGTTACCTCACCCATGTGTGGGTGTGGATCAACAGCCTGTCCGTGCAGATCCGCGACTCCATGTGTGGCTTCCGTATCTACCCGCTGGCCCCGACCCTGGCGCTGATCAACGCGGTGAACGTCGGCAAGCGCATGGATTTCGACACCGAGATTCTGGTGCGCCTGAGCTGGCGCAACCAGCCAATGAGCTGGGTGCCGATCAAAGTGCATTACCCCCAGGATGGTCTGTCGCATTTCCGCCTGCTGCTGGACAACGTGCTGATCTCGAAAATGCACGCCAAGCTGTTCTTCGGCATGCTCTGGCGCGCCCCGGCCATCCTCGGCAAAAGGTGGTTGGCATGAACAGCGGGCATTGGGCCAAGCACAACGAGCGCGGCAGCTACCTGCTGATGAGCATTACCGCCTGGCTGGCGCGTAACCTCGGGCGCAAGGTGCTGAGCCCGTTGCTGCACCTGATCGTGCTGTACTTCTATATTGCCGGGCGCACTGCCCGCCATAGCGTGCGCGAGTACCAGCAGCGCCTCGCCGATTGGAGCGGGAAAACCGCACTGCGCCCGACTCGGCGCTCGGTGTTCAACCAGTTCATGGCCTTCGCCGACACCCTGCTGGACAAGCTCGATGTGTGGAGCGGGCGCCTGGGGTTGGAGCAGGTCAGCCTGATCGATGCCGACGATATCCGCGGCAAGCTGCACCGTGAACAGCGCGGGCAGATGCTGGTGGGCGCGCACCTGGGCAACCTCGAAGTCTGTCGCGCCCTGGCCGAACTCGGCGAAAAAGTGCAGATGAATGTACTGGTGCACACCAAGCACGCCGAGCAGTTCAACCGCCTGCTCAATCAGGCCGGTGCCACCCACCTGCGGCTGATTCAGGTCAGCGAACTGGACGCGGCAATCATGCTGCAGCTCAGCCAGCGCCTGGAGCGCGGCGAGTGGCTGGCGATTGCCGGCGACCGCGTGCCGCTGCATGGCGGCCGGCGTGCGCGGGTGAACTTTCTCGGCCAGCCTGCCGACCTGCCGCAAGGCCCCTGGCTGCTGGCGGGGCTGCTGCAGTGCCCGATCAATCTGCTCTTCTGTCTGAAACTCAACGGCCGCTACCAGGTCACCCTGGAACCCTTTGCTGAGCGCGTCGAATGGCGCCGCAGCGAACGTGATCAGGTGATCGCCGGCCATGCCCAAGCCTATGCCGAACGGCTGGCGCACTACTGCCTGCAGGCGCCGCAGCAGTGGTTCAACTTCTTCCCCTTCTGGATTGCCCATGACTAACACCCACGCCCCCGTCGTCGTGTTCGGTGCCCAACCGCTCAGCATCGAGCAGGTGGTGAACCTGGCCGAACAACGCAGCCCGACCGCCCTGCAAAGCGACAGCGCATTCCGCCAACGTATTGCCAAAGGCGCGCAGTTCCTCGACTCGCTGCTGGACAAGGAAGGCGTGATCTACGGCGTGACCACCGGTTATGGCGACTCCTGCGTAGTGGCCGTGCCCCTGGAGCATGTCGAAGCCCTGCCCCAGCACCTGTTCACCTTCCACGGTTGCGGCCTGGGCAAACTGCTTGACCCGGTGGCCACCCGGGCAGTGCTGGCGGCGCGTTTGCAGTCGCTGTGCCAGGGAGTGTCCGGGGTGCGTGTGGAGCTGCTGGAACGCCTGCAGGCATTCCTCGACCACGACGTGCTGCCGCTGATTCCGGAAGAAGGTTCGGTGGGTGCCAGTGGCGACCTCACCCCGCTGTCTTATGTCGCCGCCACCCTCACCGGAGTGCGCGACGTGCTGTACAAGGGCGAAGTGCGCAGCGCCGCTGAGGTGCACGCCGAGCTGGACTGGCAACCGCTGACCCTGCGTCCGAAAGAGGCCCTGGCCTTGATGAACGGCACCGCGGTGATGACCGGCCTGGCCTGTCTGGCCTATTCGCGCGCCGACTACCTGCTGCAACTGGCCACCCGCATCACCGCGCTGAACGTGGTGGCACTGCAAGGCAACCCGGAGCACTTCGACGAGCGTCTGTTCGCCGCCAAGCCGCACCCGGGGCAAACTCAAGTGGCCGCCTGGTTGCGTAAAGACCTCGCCATCGACGCGCCGACCGCGCCACTGCATCGCCTGCAAGACCGCTACTCACTGCGCTGCGCCCCCCATGTGCTTGGGGTGTTGGCCGACAGCCTGGGCTGGCTGCGCCAGTTCATCGAGATCGAACTGAACAGCGCCAACGACAACCCGATCATCGATGCCGAAGCCGAACGCGTGCTGCACGGCGGGCACTTCTATGGCGGGCACATTGCCTTCGCCATGGACGGTCTGAAAAACCTCGTGGCCAACGTCGCCGACCTGCTCGACCGCCAGCTCGCGCTGCTGGTGGACACCCGTTACAACCACGGGCTGCCGAGCAATCTCTCCGGTGCCCCGGCGCACACCGCGATGATCAACCACGGCTTCAAGGCCGTGCAGATCGGTGCCAGCGCCTGGACCGCCGAAGCGCTGAAAAACAGCATGCCGGCCAGCGTGTTCTCGCGCTCCACCGAATGCCATAACCAGGACAAAGTCAGCATGGGCACCATCGCCGCGCGCGATGCCCTGCGCAGCCTCGAGCTGACCGAACAGGTCGCCGCTGCTACCCTGATCGCCGCCAACCAGGGCGTCTGGCTGCGTGGCCACGAAGCGGAAGCGCGGCCGCTGCCGCCGTCGCTGGCAGCCATGCACCAGCAACTGGGCGAAGACTTCCCGCCGGTGATCGAAGACCGTGCCCTGGAGCGTGAACTGCGCCTGTGTCTGACCCGCATCCGCAGCCGCCATTGGAGCCTGTATGCGTAGCAGTGGAGTGATCCAGGCCGAGGTGGACATCCTCGTGCCGTTCTTCGACGTCGACATGATGGAAGTGGTCTGGCACGGCCACTACGTCAAATACCTGGAAGTGGCGCGCTGCGCCCTGCTGGACAAGATCGGCCACAACTACGCCAACATGCGCGACGCCGGTTACGCCTGGCCGATCATCGACCTGCAACTGCGCTATATGCGCGGTGCCAAGTTCGGCCAGCGCCTTATCGTGCGCGCCGACCTGGTGGAGTGGGAGAACCGCCTGAAGATCAATTACCTGATCACCGCCGCCGACACCGGTGAGCGGATGACCCGCGCCAGCAGCGTGCAGGTGGCGGTGGAAATCGCCAGCCTGGAAATGCAGTTGGCCTCGCCCACTGTGTTCGTCCAAGCCGTGCAGCGGGCCATCGCATGAAGTGCTTCGGGAAGCGGATCGCGGCGGAAGCCGCTCCTACGGGGTATCGCGTTCTTCGATTGCGTAGGAGCGGCTTCAGCCGCGATGCATTTGCCGCCCTGCTGATCACCCTGCTGCTGGCACCCTTGGCGCAGGCGTTCGACCTCGAGCAACTGGCCGCCCAGTTGAGCAAACCAGCCGTGGTGCGTGGGCCGTTTATTCAGGAGAAACACCTGCGTGCGCTGCCCAAGCCGCTGACCAGCACCGGGCAGTTTGTCTTGAGCCGCGACCTTGGCCTGCTCTGGCTGCTGCAAAGCCCGCTGCAACAGGATTACCGTATCGACGGCAACGGCATTGCCAAGCGCACCGCGCAAGGCTGGCAGCAAGTGCCGCAACAAAATGCCAGCGCCCAGCAGAACCGCCTGTTTCTGGCTGTGCTCAAAGGCGACAGCAGCGGCCTGCGCCAGGACTTCGAGCTGAAGCTGAGTGGCGAGGCCGCGGCCTGGACCCTCGACCTGATCCCGCGCAGCCTGCTGCTCAAGCAGATTTTCACCAGCATCCAGATTGCCGGCGGCGAGCAGGTAGCGCGCATCGAACTGCGCGAAACCCAAGGCGACAGCACCGTGCTGCGCCTGACCGACAGCCACGCCGACAACCAGCTCAGTGATACCGATCGCCATGCTTTCGCGGATTGAGCACTGGGGCCCACGGCTCTTTACCGTCGCCCTGCTGGCCTTGCTCGCGCTCACCGCCTGGCAATGGCGCGCCGGCGCGCCAGTCTCGGCCAACCTGCTGGAGCTGGTGCCCAGCGATACCCCGGACCTGCTGGAACAGCGCGCGGAAAAAATCATTCAGGAGCCGCTCAACCGTGAGCTGGTGCTGCTGATCAGCTTCCCCGACAAGCAGCAAGCCCTGCGCCAGGCAGCCACCATCGGTCAGCAATGGCAGCAGGAAAAGCAGCTGGATACACCGGTATTTGAAAAAGTGCAGTGGGACGTCACTTACGACCTCGGCCAACTGCGCCAGCAATTGCTCGACAGCCGTCTGGCCCTGCTCGGCAGCGCTGACCGGCAACTGCTCCAGCAAGACCCGCAGGCCTTTGTCGAACGCCGCGTGCAAGACCTGTTCGACCCCTTCCACAGCCAGGGCCTGCTCAGCCCCGAACAGGATTGGCTGGGCCTCGGCGCGCAGGTGGAAAAAAGCCTGCCGCGCTTGCACAACGTGCAGGTCGACCTCAGCGGTGCCCTGCTGGCCGAAAGCGACGGCAAAACCTGGGCGCTATTGCGCGCCCGCACCAGTGGCAATGCCTTTGACGGCAACCTGCCACTGACGGTGGAAAGCCTGGTGGCCAAGGCCCGCGCCGACATTCAGGCGCAGGGCGGCGAACTGCTCGCCAGCAGCGGCCTGCTGTACTCGGCCCACGGCCAACGCCAGGCCACCAGCGAAATCAGTTTTATGGGCACGCTGTCCAGTGTCGGTGCCTTGCTGCTGATGCTCGTCGCCTTCCGCCGCATGCGCGTGCTGGTGGCCTTGCTGCCGGCGGCCATCGGTGTTCTGGCGGGGCTCACGGCGACGGTGGCGGTATTTGGCACCATCCATGTGCTGACCCTGGTGCTGGGTGCCAGCCTGATCGGCGTGGCCATTGATTACCCCCTGCACCTGCTATCGAAAAGCTGGACCCTGCAACCCTGGAACAGCTGGAAGGCCCTGCGCGCCACCTTCCTCGGTTTGAGCCTGGGCCTGGCCACCAATGTGATCGGTTACCTGGCGCTGGCCTTTACCCCGTTCCCGGCCCTCAGCCAGGTGGCAATCTTCTCCTCTGCCGGCCTGCTCGGTTCCTATCTGTGCGCCATCTGCCTGTTGCCGGCCCTGCTGGGCAAGGTGCAGATCGTGCCTTGGGCCAAGCCCTACGGCCTGGCCGAGCGCCTGCTGGATTGGCGTCGGCGGGTGTTGCTGCGCATCGGTACGCCGTGGCTGCTGCTGATCTTTCTGCTGTTCTGCGCCGCCGGGGTGTTGCAGCTCAAGCACAAGGACGACCTGCGCCAATGGGCCAGCACGCCGCCGGCGCTGCTGCAGCAATCGCAGGCGATCAGCCAGATCATCGGCTTCCAGCCCACCAGCCAGTTCTACCTGGTGCGCGGCAAAGACGAAGAGCAGCTCTTGCAGCGCCAGCAAGTGCTGAGCGAACGCCTCGATCAACTGATCGCCAGCGGCAAGCTGAAAAGCTATATGGCCCTCAGCCAACTGGTGGCTCCGGCCTCGGAACAGGCCAGTCTGCGTGATTCCCTCGGCCGCGTGCCGGCAGTCAGCGGGAGCCTGCAAGCCCTGGGCGTAACCGCCGAGCAGGTGCAGGAGGAAGTGCGCCAGTTGCAGGCCCTGCCCATCCGCAGCGTCGAGCAGTCGCTGGCCGGCACCCTTGGCGAGCCGTGGCGCAGTCTGTGGCTGGGCAGCACAGTAGATGGCCAGGTCGCCGGTCTGGTCAGCCTGCAAGGGCTGAGCGACAGCGAGCTGCTGGCGGCCCAGGCCGATGGCTTGCCAGGGGTGAAACTGGTGGACCGCCTCGGCCAGTTGAACCGCCTGTTCGCCGCCACCCAGATCAGCGCAGCGGAATTGAAGCTGGCCTCCTGCTTACTGATTTTTGCCCTGCTCTGCCTGCCTTTCGGCCCACGTGGTGCGGCGCGGGTGCTGGCGATTTCGCTATTGGCGGCACTCGCCAGTCTGTCCAGCCTGGGCTGGCTGGGGCAACCGCTGACACTGTTCAGTCTGTTTGGCTTGCTGCTGGTCACGGCCATCGGCGTGGATTACGCCATCATCATGCGCGAACGGGTGGGCGGTGCCGCCACCAGCCTGTTGGGCACCTTGCTGTCGGCGCTGACCACCTGGCTGTCCTTTGGTCTGTTAGCGCTTTCCAGCACGCCGGCAGTCAGTAACTTTGGCCTGACCATCAGCATTGGCCTGGCCTTCAGCTTTCTGTTGTCGCCTTGGGCAGGCGAGCAGGACAGCCACACGGATAAGGAACATCTGCAGTGAACGTGATTGTCTTCTGGTTATTGGCCCTGGCCTTGTACGGCGCTGTTGCGCTGCTCGGTCGCCAACGCCTGATCCCTATCGTCGGCCAACTGCTGGTGGCGAGCATCGCCATTCCGTTAGTGCTGTTGTTCTGGGTGGAGCCGCATTGGCAATTGACGGCTAAAGCGCTACTGGCACCGACCTGGTTGAGCCTGCTGTACAACCTGAGTTTCGCCTTGCTGCTGGGCTATATCCTCAGCGATGTGGTCGATCTGCAGGTGAGCGCCGCCAGCCTGAAAATCGCCCTGCCGAGCTTTCTGGTACCGCTGCTGGCCGGCCTCGCCGCCGCGCTGTGGCTGCTGCCCGGCGAGCGCAGTGGGTTGAGCGCCATCGGTATCGGCCTGCTGTTTTCCATCACCGCCATTCCGGTGCTGTTTCTTTATCTGCAGAACATTGGCTACCCGGCCGACGGCATCAAGCGGTTGCTGCACGCCGCGATTCTGATGGACCTGATGTGCTGGAGCCTGTTCGGCCTGGCCCAGGGCACAGCCGATCCGCAGACCCTGCTGTGGCCGGTACTGGCCGCCGCGTTGCCGCTGCTGCTGAACAAGCTGCTGCGCCTGCGCCATGCGCTGTTCTACAGCCTGCCGTTCTTTGCCCTGATGCTGCTGTTCCAGCAGCTCAAGCTCAATGCCCTGGTGTTCGGCATCGGCTATATGCTGTGCCTGGCCTGGCTCAAGCAACCCTTCGCCCTGCCCTTGCCGCCGCGGCACTGGAAGCTGCTGCTAAACGGTCTGGCGATTCCGCTGATTCTCACCTGCGGCGTGCTGCGGGTGGATTTCCATGGCATCGCTGACAGTTATGCCTGGCTCAATCTCGGTGCCCTGCTGGTGCTGCCGGTGCTGAGCAAATTGCTCGGCAGCTGGCTGGGCCTGCACTGGGCCATGCCCAGCGCCAGCGCACGGCTGAAGTGGTCGGAAAGCGTGCTGTTGAATATCCGCGGCCTGACCGAAGTGGTGTTCCTCAATCTGTTGCTGCAACTGCAACTGATCGACGCCCTGAGCTATTTCAGCCTGCTCTTGATGAGCCTGTTCTCTACCCTGCTGCCGGCCCTGCTGGCGGTTGGCAAAAAGCGTTTCCCTTCGCAACAGTCCGCCACAAGGAGTCCCCATGGTGTCGCTTGAATTGGAACAGCGTCGCGTACTGGTTATCGGCGCAGGCCCGTCTGGCGCTATCGCCGCGGCCCTGTTGAAACGCAAAGGGCACGATGTGCTGATCATCGAGCGCCAGCAGTTTCCGCGCTTCTCCATTGGTGAAAGCCTGTTGGCCCACTGCCTGGATTTTGTCGAAGAAGCGGGCATGCTCGAAGCCGTCGAAGCCGCCGGGTTCCAGCGCAAGAATGGTGCCGCCTTCGCCTGGGGCGAACGGCGCACGCACTTCGACTTCCGCGAGAAATTCACCGACGGCAAGGGCTGGACCTTCCAGGTGCAGCGCGCCACCTTCGACAAACTGCTGGCCGACCAGGCTGAACTGCAGGGCGTGGAAATCCGTTACGAAGAAGAGATCATCGCCACCGATTTCACCGGCAAGCCGCTGGCCACCGTGCGTCGTCTGGATGGCAGCGAGTACCAGGTGCAGGCCGATTTCGTCCTCGACGCCAGCGGCTATGGCCGCGTGCTGCCGCGCCTGCTGGATCTGGAAGCACCCTCTGCTTTCCCGGTACGCCAGGCGCTGTTCACCCATATCGAAGACCGTATCGACGACGCCACCTTCGACCGTGAAAAGATTCTGGTCACCACCCACCCGACCATGCGCGACGTGTGGTTCTGGCTGATCCCGTTCAGCACCGGCCGCTGCTCGATCGGTGTGGTGGCCTCCAGCGAACGCCATCAGGGCCGCTCCGACGACCTGCAAACAGCGCTGCAAAGCTTTATCGCCGAGGCCCCGAGCCTGGGCAATCTGATCAGCAACGCCGTCTGGGATACCCCGGTGCGCAGCCTCGGTGGCTACTCGGCCAACGTCAAAACCCTGCACGGCCCGGGCTTCGCTTTGCTGGGCAACGCGGCGGAATTCCTCGACCCGGTGTTCTCCTCCGGAGTCACCATCGCCATGCGTTCGGCGAGCATGGCCGCCGGCCTGCTGGACCGTCAGCTGCGAGGGGAAACGCTGGACTGGGAAAGCGAGTTCGCCGTACCGCTGAAACGCGGTGTGGATACCTTCCGCGCCTATGTCGAAGGCTGGTACGACGAGAGCTTCCAGGACGTGATCTACCATCGCGGCAGCTCGCCGGAGATCCGCGCGATGATCTGCTCGATTCTGGCCGGCTATGCCTGGGACCTGAAGAACCCCTACGTGGCCGAACCCAAGCGCCGCCTGCGGGTACTGTCCGAGCTGTGCGCCACCGCGTGATCAATCAGGAAGGGATGCCCATGAACGCACCGATGCCGCCTGTACCGCACAACCCGGCCGGGGATAAGTACGTCGAAGAGACCCGCTTCGGTTTCTGGTTTCTGCAGAGCCATGTGTGGCAACACCATGTGCTGCGTGTAGCAATCAACGATCTCAAGCGCCTGCTCGATCAGCCGCTGCCCAAGGGCGCGGTGCTGCTGGATGCCGGCTGCGGCCAGGGCAAATCCTTTCGCTTGCTGCAGGATGCGTTTCAGCCCGCGCAGCTGATGGGCCTGGATGCCGACCCCCACAGCCTGACCATGAGCCGCGCCGAGGCTGAGCGTGAAGGTTTGCCAGTGCAGTTGCTGAGCAGCGACTGCGCCGCCCTGCAACTGAACGACGCCAGTGTCGATGTGATTTTCTGTCACCAGACCTTCCACCACCTGGTGGAGCAGGAAGCGGCCCTGGCCGAGTTCTGGCGAGTGCTCAAGCCGGGTGGCTGGCTACTGTTTGCCGAGTCGACCCAGTACTACATCGACACCTGGGTGATCCGTTGGCTGTTCCGCCATCCCATGCATGTGCAGCGCACGGCGGAAGAATATCTGCAGATGCTGCGCGACCAGGGCTTCGAGTTCGGCGCGCAGAACGTGTCGTACCCCTATCTGTGGTGGAGCCGCTCCAGCGACTTCGGTTTGCTTGAGCGCTGGAAGCTGGTCAAACCCAGGGCCGTGGGCCAGCGCAATGAAACCCTGGTCAACGCTGCCGTACGGAAGCCGCTGTGATCAAGCGCCTGCTGCCACTCGTACTGCTGCTGTTGCTGAGCGCCTGCGCCCAGCACCCGCCGCTGCCGGACAGCCCGCCAACCCTGGCCCTGCCGCTGCAACTGCATGTGCAGCGCGAACTGGCCGGGCAGACCGAGGATTGGCTGCTGGTGGTGCAACAGGAAGGGCCGGCGCTACGCTGGTCGTTGATGGACCCGATGGGAATTCCCCTGGCCCGGCAACTACTCACCGGCAACCAGTGGCAGAATGACGGCCTGCTGCCGCCCAACCCCGAAGCGCGCGAACTGTTCGCCGCCTTGCTGTTCGCCCTCACTCCGCTGGAACAGGTGCCTGCGCACTACCCCGGTGCCGACTGGCAGCAGCATGGCCAGCAACGCTGGCTGCGCGACAGCGCCGAAACCCGCTGGCAAGTGATCTACCCGCCAAAGAGCGATCCGCAATCCCTGAATTTTCAGCTCCGCACCCAGGCGGGGCCGAACTACCGCGTCGAGATGTTGCCATGACTGCCTACCTCAATGCCCTGGGCCTGCTGTGCGCCCTGGGCAACGACAAACTCAAGGTCAGCGAGCGCCTGTTTGCTGGCGATACCAGCGGCATGCACGTGCAAGCCGGCTGGGTGCCGGAGCGCCCGTTGCCGGTAGGCGCAGTGCAGGCCCAACTGCCGCCACTGCAGGGTGTAAGCACCGCGCACAACACCCGCAACAACCAGTTGCTGCTGGCCGCGGCGCAGCAGATCGAGGGAGATATCCAGCACGCCATCGAGCGTTATGGCCGGGCCCGGATCGGCGTGGTGCTCGGCACCAGCACCACCGGCATCGACGAGGCCACCCAGGGCATCAGCCGCTATCTGCAAGACGGCAAGTTCCCCGCCAGCTACGACTACGGTCAGCAGGAGCTGGCGGCCCCGGCGGAGTTTCTTGCCGCGCAGCTCAACCTCAGCGGCCCCTGTTATGTGCTTTCCACCGCCTGTACCTCCAGCGCTCGCGCCTTGCTCAGCGCCCGACGGCTGTTGAACAGCGGCCTGTGCGATGCGGTGCTGTGTGGCGGCGTGGATTCGCTGTGCCAGTTGACGCTCAACGGCTTCGGTTCGCTGGAGGCGCTGTCGGATCAGCGCTGCAATCCGTTTTCGCGTAACCGTTCGGGCATCAATATCGGTGAGGCGGCGGCGCTGTTTTTAATGAGCAGAGAAGTGATGAGCGGCGAACCAGCGCCCATCGCCCTGCTCGGCGCGGCGGCCAACTCCGATGCCCACCATATTTCCGCGCCGGATCCCGAAGGCAAAGGTGCCGAGTACGTGATGCGCCAAGCCCTGGCCAACGCCGGGCTGCAGGCCGAAGACATCAGTTACCTGAACCTGCATGGCACCGCCACCCAGCACAACGACGCCATGGAAAGCCTGGCGGTGGCCAGGGTATTTCCGGCTGGCGTGCCCTGCTCATCGAGCAAGGCCATGACCGGCCACACCCTGGGCGCCGCCGGTGCCCTGGAAGCCGCGTTCTGCTGGCTGAGCCTGGCCGGCAAACGCCTGCCGCCGCATATCTGGGACGGCCAGGGCGATGAACAATTGCCCACCCTCTCTTTCACCGACACCGACGTCCGGCTCAATGGCCAAGGCCCGCAGCGCATGATGAGTAACTCCTTCGCCTTTGGTGGCAACAACATCAGCTTGATTCTCGGCCAGGTGGACGTATGACGATCTGGCCGATTGCCGAACTGGTGCCCCACGCCGGCGACATGATTCTGGTGGATGAAGTGCTGAGCTTCGCCGACGAGGAAGTCACCACCCGTTTGCAGGTGCGCGCCGGCGGCCTGTTCAGCCAGGCCGATGGCAGCCTGCCGGCCTGGGTCGGCATCGAGCTGATGGCGCAAAGTGTGGCGGCCTTTGCCGGTTGCCAGGCGCGCCAGGTCGGTCTGCCGGTGGAGCTGGGCTTTCTCCTTGGCACGCGTAATTACCAGTGCAATGTCGACGCCTTTCCCCTCGGCAGCGAGTTGCAGATCCACGCCCTGCGTTCGCTGCAAGACGACAACGGCATGGGTGTTTTCGAATGCCACCTGACCGGCCCCGGCATTCACGCCGAAGCGCGCCTCAACGTATTCCGCCCACCGCACGTGGCCAGCTACCTGGAAGAACCCGCACATGACTGACAGCATTCTGGTAACCGGCTCCAGCCGTGGCATCGGCCGCGCCATCGCCCTGCGCCTGGCCCGCGCCGGCTTCGATCTGGTGTTGCATTGCCGCAGCGGCCGTGCCGAGGCAGAAGCCGTGCAGGCGGAAATCGTCGCCCTCGGCCAGCAGGCACGCATCCTGCAATTCGATGTGGCCGAGCGCGCTGCCTGCCGGGAGATTCTCGAAGCCGATGTCGAAGCCCATGGTGCCTATTACGGGGTGGTGTGCAATGCCGGCCTGACCCGCGATGGTGCCTTCCCGGCCCTTAGCGAAGAGGACTGGGATGTGGTGCTGCGCACCAACCTCGACGGCTTCTACAACATCCTGCATCCGCTGGTCATGCCGATGATCCGTCGCCGCAAGCCTGGGCGTATTGTCTGCATCACCTCGGTGTCTGGCATGATCGGCAACCGTGGCCAGGTCAACTACAGCGCCTCGAAAGCCGGGGTGATCGGTGCCGCCAAGGCCCTGGCCGTGGAGCTGGGCAAACGCAAGATCACCGTCAACTGCGTGGCCCCCGGGCTGATCGACACGGCCATGCTCGACGATGACCTGCCGCTGGAAGAAATGATGAAAATGATCCCTGCCCAACGTATGGGCACCCCGGAAGAAGTCGCTGGTGCGGTGAACTTTCTGATGTCGGACGAAGCTGCCTACATCACCCGCCAAGTGCTCGCGGTCAATGGAGGCCTGTGCTGATGAAACGCGTGGTAGTTACCGGCATGGCCGGCATCACATCCCTGGGCAGCGACTGGGCCGGCATCGAAGCCAACTTCAGCGCCAACAAAAGCGGCATTCGCCGTATGCATGAGTGGGACCGCTTCGCCGAACTGAACACCCGCCTGGCCGGCCCCATCGACGACTTCGTGGTGCCGAAAACCTGGAGCCGCAAACAGCTGCGCAGCATGGGTCGGGTGTCGCGGCTGGTGGTGCTGGCTGCCGAAAAAGCCTTAGCCCACGCCGGCCTGCTGGACGACGCAAGCATTCGCGACGGGCGCATGGGCGTGGCCTGCGGCTCGTCCACTGGCAGCACCGAAGAGATCAAAGCCTTCGGCAATATGCTGCTCAACTCGGTGGCCGACGGGCTGAATGCCAACTCCTATATCCGCATGATGCCGCACACCACCGCGGCCAATATCAGCATCTTCTTCGGCCTCAAGGGCCGTTTGATTCCCACCTCCAGCGCCTGCACCAGCGGCAGCCAGGGCATCGGTTATGCCTACGAGGCGATCAAGTTCGGCCGCCTGCCGATGATGCTTGCCGGTGGCGCCGAAGAGCTGTGTCCGACCGAGGCCATGGTGTTCGACGCGCTGTACGCCACCAGCCTGAAAAACGATGCGCCGCACACCTCGCCACGCCCCTATGACAGCGGCCGTGACGGCCTGGTGATCGGCGAAGGTGCCGGCATGCTGGTGCTCGAAGAACTCGAACACGCCAAGGCCCGGGGTGCGACGATTTACGCCGAAATCGTCGGCTTCGGCTGCAACGCCGACGGCCGGCACGCCACCAAGCCCGAGCAGGTGACCATGCGCGGTGCCATGGAGCTGGCCCTGCAGGACGCCAGCCTCGAGCCGCAGGCCATCGGTTATGTAAACGGCCATGGCACTGCCACCGAGCAGGGCGATATCGCCGAAACCCACGCCACCGCCGCCCTGTTCGGCTCGGGCATGGCCATCAGCTCGCAGAAGAGCTACCTGGGCCATACCCTGGGTGCGTGCGGGGCGCTGGAGTCGTGGTTCAGCATCGAGATGCTCAACAGCGACCGCTATATCCACACCCTGAACCTCGATCACATCGACCCGCAGTGCGCAGAGCTGGACTACCTGCGCGGTGAACCCCGGCAGATGAATAACGAATTCGTGATGAACAACAATTTTGCCTTTGGTGGGGTCAATACCTCGCTGATCTTCCGCCGCTGGCACTGATTTCCACAGCACCACGAAGAGCCACTACCAACCGCCGTCAAGGAGACGACTATGCATTTGAAAAGCCTCACCGCCGCAGCCCTGCTGCTCGCCGCTATTCCCGGCATCAGCCAGGCGCGTGACACCACCCACTACCTGCCGCTGGAAACCGTGATCGCCCAGGCGACCGCCGCTGGCAAGCTGGATGGCAGCGTGAAGTTCTACATGGCCGGCAAGAAGCCGGCGGGCAAGGTCACCGTGATCAATCCACAGATCACCACCAGCCAGAAAACCAACGCCTTCAACAAGACTGACGAAGTAGCCTGCGCCTGGGCCATGCAATCGGCCGTGATCAAACTGGCCAACGCCGCCAAGGCTGCCGGTGCCAACGCGGTGATCGAAATCGCCAGCAACTACAAAGGCGTCGAATACAAAAACCCGGAAAACTATGAGTGCCACGCTGGCGCGATCATGGCCGGTGTGGCGCTGAAGGCGCAGCTGGCTTCGGTCAAGTAATACCGCTGTAAGGTGCCGGTCCGCGCTCAGGTTCGTACCCAGCACTCGCCAGCAGATTCTGGGTCCCCGCCTGCGCGGGGACGACGGAGGTTTTTTCATCTATCACCGTCATTCCCGCGAAAGCGGGAATCCAGAATTTCATGACGAGCGCGGACTGGCACATCCTACGGTTATTCGTGTCCTGCCTTACCTCGTAGCTGTCCTCCCCCCCTCAAGCTCCCGCAGGTTCCCGTGTTCCCCCCGCGCCTCTTCCTCTCCCTTTGCCACCTGCGCAAACCGCTTCTCGGTGCCTTGCCTTCACTGCTGCTGTGCGCCTGCGGAACACTGTCGCGCATGCCGCTGGACAGCAGCAACGAGCAAGCTCTGCGCCTGGCGCAAAGCGGCGATCTGGATCGTGAGGTAAACGAGCTGGCCACGCCGATGGTGGAGTCGGGACGCACCCCGGGGCTGGTGGTCGGCGTACTGACCGCCGATGGCCAGAAACATTTCTATGGCTACGGCGTGCGCGATCACCAGGGCGGCGGCAAGCCCGATGGCCAGACCCTGTTTGCCGTCGGCTCATTGAGCAAAGGTTTTCTCGGCGATATCGCCGCACTTCTGGTGCAGGATGGCGTGCTGCATTGGGATGACCGTCTGGAACAACTGCTGCCGGCCGGCACACCGCTGAGCGAGGACGCCAAGCAGATCACCCTGCTGCAACTGGCCACCCATACCTCGGGCTTGCCGCGCCAACCGATGACGCCGCAAACCCTGAGTTACTTCGTCGAATACCTGTTCACCGGCAACAGCTTCTACCGCCACTTCGACCGCGACTACCTGCTGCGTTATATGGCCGAGTTCGAGCGCCCGGCGCACCCTGAGCCGCAGTACTCCAATATCGGTTACGGCCTGCTCAGCTATGTGCTGGAACTGCATAGCGGCCAGAAGATCGATGCGTTGCTGCAAGCCCGGGTCGCCGAACCACTGGGCCTGAGCGATACCGATTACCGTGCCGAAGACTTGCCCGGTTACGCCCAGCGCGCCCGTGGGCATGCCGGCGACCAACCGAAATTTATCCGCCGTGGCCAGCCGGTGCCGGATTGGCAATTCACCGATATCCTGCATGGCACCGCAGCGCTCTATTCCAATGCCGATGACCTGCTCAGCTATGCCGCCGCCAACCTCAATGGCTCAGGCAACGCCGCGATGGACGCGGCGTTGCAGGACAGCCTCAGCGTACGCGTCGACCGTCCCCACGAAGCCGCCGCGGTGGCCTGGATAGTCGATACCGTGGGCACGCAGAAGATTACCTATCAGGTCGGCCTGGTGGCCGGGTACACCAGCTATATCGGCCTCGACCGCGGGCACAAAACCGCCGTGGTGGTGCTGCAGAACAGCTTCAACTGGAACAACGACGTCGGCCACCGCTTGCTGCAACGCCTCGCGGGTGCCGCCGATGCCCGCGTAGGGCGAATATCCACCGAATAGCATCGAGTAACGGCGGATACCGCCGGTAGCGGTATTCGCCCTACGGTTTGTGCAGCGCTGCGGCTTCCCGCGTCACCTGCTCGACAAAGGCCAAGGCCAATGGCGCACGCTGATCCTTGCGCACCACCAGCCACACGGCGCTGGTGGCACCTTCGTCCAGCAGAGTGCGATAGACCACGCCATCCACCCGCGTGCGGCGGAAAGAAGCCGGCAACATCGACACGCCCAAACCGGCCGACACCAAACCGATGATGGTCATCGCCTCGCTGGCCTCCTGGGCGATGCGCGGGCTGAAGCCGGCGTTACGCGCCAGGCCGATCAATTGGTCATACAAGCCGGTGCCGTAGCTGCGCGGGAAAAATACAAAGGGCTCGTTCGCCAGCTCGGCCATGGAAATGCCCTCTTCGCTGCCCTGGGCCAGCGGATGGTCGGCGCTGAGCACCGCCACTAGCGGATCGCGGAACAGCTCCACCGCCTTGATATTGTCCGGTAGTGGAAAGGGACGGATCACACCGACCTGCACGGTCTGCTCCTGCAAGGCCTCGATCACCACCCGGCTGCTCATCTCCCGCAGGCTCAAATGCACCTCGGGATGGGCCTGGCGAAACGCCAGAATGCTGCGGGGAATGGTCGAGGTGAAGGGCGCCGAGGCGGTGAAGCCAACGTTCAATTCGCCGATCTCACCCTGCTGGGCGCGCCGGGCGATCTGCGTGGCCTTTTCCACCTGGGCCAGCACCTGCCGGGTTTCGTCGAGAAACAGGCGACCGGCCTCGGTGAGCTCGACCCGGCGATTGGTGCGCTCGAACAAACGCGCGCCGATCTCCTCTTCCAACGCCTGAATCTGCTGGCTCAACGGCGGCTGGGAAATCCCCAGTTGCTCGGCGGCGCGACCAAAATGCAACTCCTCGGCGACGGCGACAAAGTAGCGCAGATGGCGCAATTCCATGGGCAGAACTCCAGCGGAGAATAGGTCGCAAAACAGATCAATCAACACGAACAATATATTGGAGATAATAAACGCCGCTCTCTATTCTTTGCACCTGGCTACTCTGAAAAGCACCAATTGCGAGGTCTGTGTGCGCCCTTCCGCTTCCCCTGCCCTGCTCGACGCCGCCCGTGACGCGGCCGCTGACGCCGCCTGTACGGTTGAACAAACCGAAGCCTTTATCGAAAAAGGCACCCCGCAATTCGTCCGCACCTCGCTGGCCCTGTTCGCCGGCGGCTTCGCCACCTTTGCCCTGCTGTACAGCGTGCAGCCGCTGATGCCGGTGCTGTCCGCCGAGTTCGAGCTGAATGCCGCGCAGAGCAGCCTGGTGCTGTCGATCTCGACCATCATGATGGCCATCGGGCTGCTGATCACCGGGCCGATCTCCGATGCCCTGGGGCGCAAACAGATCATGGTCATTTCGCTGCTGTCGGCGGCCCTGTTCACCCTGGCCAGCGCCTGCATGCCGAGCTGGCACGGCGTGCTGCTGATGCGCGCCCTGCTCGGTTTGTCGTTAAGCGGCCTGGCGGCGGTAGGCATGACCTACCTCAGCGAAGAAATTCATCCGCGCTTTATCGGCTTGTCGATGGGTCTGTATATCGGCGGCAACGCCATTGGCGGCATGAGCGGGCGGCTGATCGCCGGGGTGCTGGTGGACTTCGTCAACTGGCGCGTGGCGATTGGTGCGCTGGGGCTGATGTCGCTGCTGGGGGCGTTGCTGTTCTGGCGCATCCTGCCCGAGTCGAAACACTTTCGCGCCACCCCACTGAACCTGAAAAACCTGATCGGCAACTACGCCCTGCACCTGCGCGACCAAGGCTTGCCCTGGCTGTTTCTCGAAGCTTTTCTGCTGATGGGCGCGTTCGTCACCCTGTTCAACTACATCGGCTACCGCCTGCTGGGCGAGCCGTATCACATGAGCCAGGCGCTGGTGGGCTTGCTGTCGGTGGTGTACCTGTCGGGCATCTACAGCTCGGCCTGGGTCGGCTCGCTGGCCGACAAACTGGGCCGCCGCAAAGTGCTCTGGGCAGTAATAGTGCTGATGTTCGCCGGCCTGCTGCTGACCCTGTTCCCGCAGGTGCCGCTGATTCTCATCGGCATGCTGCTGTTCACCTTCGGCTTCTTTGGCGCGCACTCGGTGGCCAGCAGCTGGATTGGCCGACGGGCCTTTGTGGCCAAGGGGCAGGCGTCATCCATGTACCTGTTTTGCTACTACCTGGGGTCGAGTGTGGCGGGAACCTTGGGTGGGGTGTTCTGGCATCACTATGGGTGGATGGGGGTGGGCGGATTTATTGCCGCCCTGCTGATCGGTGCCTTGCTGGTGTCGGTGCGCTTGGCCAAATTGCCGCTGTTGGCCGTGAATGCACGCTAAGCGCCCGTATCAATAGTCAGGTCGCCAACAACCCTGCCTGGCTATATCGATACAGTTGCGGCCTGGCTACTCACTCCATTTCTTTTTAATTTCTTCGATTTTTTCATTCAGTGCGGCGGGGTCGTGCATATAACGTTTCACAATGTTTTGTTCGATTCCGGTTTGGTTCGATATTTCACGGACAAATCCACGCTTCCTGTAACTGCTAAAGCTACCAATCTTGGCTGACTGCGTAACCAATTGGCTCAAGGCGACCAGCAACTTTCTTTCATCATCCAGCGCTTTCATTTGCTGGACTCCTGCAAGGGCTAAGCGTCCCCGGTTATCGACCAGGTTATTCGCTACTGCGTAATCCACAATCCACTTCTCACTCGCCGCCACACTACGTGGACCACCGCGACGGTAGTTTAAAAAGTTGTAAATATCTTTGGCGGCGGGCGTAGCACCCCCACCCTGATGTTGTACCGGAGGTACTTTTGCCGGTAATACAGGGATAGATAATTCGTCGATCTCTGCGCCCAGGAAACTAGGCAGCATCGACTTTATCGCCGAACTGTCGGGTGTGGCTTGAGCGGCTTTTGGAGCGGAAGTTGGAAGCGCATGCGCAGGGCTGAGAGAAACGGGAACTTGGGGTTCTTGCTGCATGCTTTGTTTATGGGCCTCTGTAGCGCCCACCGTGGAGTTCATATCTAAAAACGCCGGCAAGGATGACGGTTGTGCAATAGAGGAATGTAACCAAGAGGCACCCGGCTCAGGCGTTTCAAACCCAGCGGCAAGATCCCAGAGGTCGGGATATACCAGCTCCTGCTCGACACTATCCTTGCGGGCATTGCGTGTCGGCGTTTGCGCGAGGTTGGGTAAAAATGTCTTTTGCGGGGTGTTGGGGTTAAACCATGACGTTCCTTGCTTGTCATCCGCATGCATAACGGCCTCTGACGGCAGAAGCGGGTTTATATCGGGGATATTTTCGCCGGTCTGCCCACTCATGTTCAGATGGGCACTGGTAGCTACGCCGGCAGCCTCGCTGAGCAATGCAGCCAGCCTGACTTTCCCTTGCTCGCGCAGACCGCTGGGGGTAATCAACACCTGCGCGCTACCCAGTTTAATGTGCCGGCTCTCACTCCATGCCAGCCAGCCCACTTTTATTCGTTGCTCGATCGACATTGCATTCCAAGCCAGAAGATCCATATCGCTCATTGGGCTACCTTTGGAGGTCTTGATCCGCCCCTTGGCCCTAACACCTGTGTCCGTTAGGACCGCGTTGGCACTGGCCATACTGATGCCCTCTGCTGCGGCATATCCCCGCCAGCCACCCGCTTCAATTCGCTGCGTTGGCGATAGGCCTTGCCAATGTTTTATCTGCGCATTGGTAATTTGTGTGCCTTTTGAAACAGCGGCTGCACCCGTAGATATTTTTTCCGTATGAACATATCCCCGCGCAGTGTGCGGCTCGGAATATGCCATTTGCTCACTTCGCGAAAAATCGTCGACAGTTGTTTTCCTTCGCGCTTCGCTACTGGGAGTTTTCTGGCTTATTGGCTTTTCCAGTTGAGCGCGATTATTTTCAAGCCGCTCCACTTTTTTATTGGCTAGGTGCTCAAAGCCAATCAACAGGTCGGCCTCCGTTAACTTATCAAAATTTATCTCCGTGTCAGCAGCAGAGGTTTTCCCGCCCTCTTTTGATACCAGCGCGGGGGGCTTATTCGTTCCCGATAACAACTTTTCTATATCTGGAATATTTAATGATTTATCGCCGGGCGTAGGGGCCGAATCAGACACCAAGACTTTATTGCCAGATTGTTTCTCGCCGCCTCCTGACGCAATGGTTCCGACATCTTGTGGATTTTTCAGGGGGCTTGTAACTCGATTACCAGCCGTATCGATGCCAGGATTCTGCGCTGATGTCGTTGGCTTTTTAGCGGCTGGTTCATCCGTTTGCACCTGCGCGCTCTGGCGCTTGGCTGGCGAGGCAGGCTTACTCGAAGCCTGCTGCGGAGGAACTCCGAGCTGACGAGGTTTCTCTGCCAATAGCTCAGCAGCGGGGGCAGCGGGGGCAGCGGCATGCGACCAGTCTGACAACGGTGCACTCAGGGGAGCGTCGAGCATGCTCTGCGCAGACGAATAGTCAGAATGGTGCGCACTAGGGGGAGAAGGGGGTAACAACAGGTCAAAGTCGATATTCGTCCATTCCAATGGCGGTAGTGGAGAGTCCGGGTCCTGCAGCCCCTTCTGAAGGTCACGTGAGCGTTGCTCAGCGTTGTGATCGTTACTGACCTTTTGGTCGCCGCTGTCACCACTCAAGGGATAATTTTCTGCTAGCAGAGCTTTTCCCTTTGCAAGAAGCCCTTTATTCGACATCAGCGAATACGCATTGCTCAGTTTGATACCCTTGCTGTCAGCCCAGTCCATCCAACCGCCGGCCTGGTGTCGTTGCTGGGGTAACATCGCCCCCCAAGCCAACAAATCCGCACGGGACACGGCCCTGCCCTTGGAGAGCCTAACGCGACCCATGTCTCCAAGACCGGTGTTCGTTAATGCACGCCTTGCACTGTCCCATGAAATGCCCTGCGCCTTTGCATATTCTTTCCACCCGCCAATAGCGTTTTTCTGATCTAGCGGCATGTCTCGCCAGGCTACTATTTGCTCCCGATTGATCGTTTTTCCAGGGTTCTCTTCTTTCATCCTGTTAATCCAAGATGTTGTTTTTTCCGAGGCACTGGCAACAGGGCTAACGTTATTCCTCGCTAGTCTGCTTTCCCCCTTTGATTTGATTCCTGTATCTTTCAACACCAAATACGCGCTTCCCAACAAGATATTCTCAGCAGCCGCATAAGCGTCCCAACCACCGATTTTATCTCGTTGTGGTTGGGGCATATCACGCCAAGCTATTATTTGCTCATCGGTGATTTTATTGCCCTTTGACACAGCGGGGACCGCACCCGGAGATAGTTTTTCATAATGCAAGTACCCCCTGATCGATAATCCGGCACTAGTTAAGTATTGTTCGTGGCTAGACATAATGCCATTGGCAGCTATCCACCCCTTTGTCCCAACGGTTTTATGCTCGTCATATGACATTTTAAGCCATTTATTAATATCCTCGACCGTCAGTTCTCTTCCGTCTTTTTTACTGGAACTTTTTGTGCTTACTGGCTGTTTAGGTTGAGCATTCTCGTCAATAGATATCTGGGGAATTTCATTGGTTTTCTGCGCAAAGCCAAGCCTCAGGCCGGCATCCGTTAACTCATGAATATTGACGTCCGCGTTATCAGCAGAAGTTCCTCCCCCCTCTCTTGAGGCCGACACGGGGTGCTTATACGCTCCCGATAACGGCTCTTCTATATTGGGCACATTTAAAAAATTATCGCCGGACATATGGGCTGAATCAGACGCCAAGACTTTATTGCCAGACTGTTTCTCGCCGGCTCCAGGTGCCAGCGCCCCGAAGTCTTGTGAATGGTTCAGGGGACTTGTAACTCGGCTGCCAGCCATGTCGATGCCGGCATTGCGCTCTGATGTCGCGCGCGTCGTAGGGGCCGGCTCTAATGTTTGCACCTGCGCGGGTTGGCGTTGGGCTGGCTGGGCTTGCTGATTCGAAGCCTGTTGCGGGGTAGCTTCGACTTGCTGACGAGGCTCAGCAACGGGAACAGCGGCATGCGAGCGGTCTGATAACGCTGCACTCAGGGGATCATCCAACGGGCCTTTCGGAGACGGAGCGTCAAAATGGCCCGTGCTAGCGGGTGAGAGGAGTGACCTCGCATCAAAGTGGTTATCTGACATCCATTCCATTGGCGATAGTGGAATGTCGGGGGCATGCATCTCCATCTCAGGGTTGGCAATCAACAAGTCAGCCTTGCCACCAAACACCTCCAGAGTGCCCGCCAGGGAGCTGGGTTTATTGCCCGTCACTTCAGTGAGAATCGCCGAGGCCGTCTGCTTGAGGTTGGGGTTAAGCAGCATCGCTCCGCCCAGTTGGCTAACGCCATTGACCTGGCTGTTGTTAAACACCACGCCGGGTTGCTGCACATCGAATTCGTTGAAACGGTTATGGGACAGGCCGTTGGCATTGGGGTTGGCGATGTTGATCACCGGCACGCCGTTGGCGGCGCTGATGACAGTTGTGGGGCTACTGGCATCCACCACCAGGCCAGCGACAGCCCAACCTGGCGCTGCGGCCAGCAGCAGGGATAACACGGAGGGAGAAACGGTAAGGATGGAACGCGACTGACCCGGCTTACGCTGGGCCCGAGCACTCTCAGCGACAGGAATCAGAAATCCCAGGGCCTTGCTAAAGATCAGGCGAAAACAATGTGCATTCATGACCGATTCCATTCGTTTGGAGATCGGTCAACCGTACTCAGGGGAACCTAGCCTGCCTGTAGGCTCGCTCAGATACCGCTGTCCCCCAGGGTTGGATGTGCGCGGGTAAGCGCCGCAAGCAGCGCTACAAAGAGCGCGAGCCAAGCGCCATCACAACTTCCCTGCCTTCATCTTCTGCAACAACGGCGCACATTCATTCACCTGATCGCCGCCGCCACTGGGTGCCACCAGAGCCACCAACCCGGCCACCGGCGCGACGATAGCGCCCAGCGCCAACATCCCCGCCCCGCGCGCCAACAACGGCACGGTCTTCACCCCTGCATCCGGTTTTTTGAACGTGCCGCGCACATACAAGGGCGAGCGCAGCGAAATAATCCGCACGCCTTTGGATTGCGGGTCGATGGTCATGTCCAGTTGCTCGGTCTTGAAGTTGGCTGTGCCATCGACATGCACCAAAGAGTTCTCGGTATCGAACACCACCAGGCGGGTGGTCAGCAGGCCGTTCTTCACGCCCATGTCGGCGGCAGCGCAGTTGATCTTCACGTCCTTGTCGCCAAACAGTTTGCCCACCACATAGTTGCCGACGTTGAGCCCGGCCAGTTCCATCAACTCGCGGCTCACCGCGCCATCGTTGATCAGCATGCGCACATCGCCGTTGGAGGTGCCGAGCAAGGCCGCCACCGAGTTGCCGGTGCCACTCAGGTCGACGTCGCCATACAATGCGCCGAAGCTGGTTTGCAGCGGGGCGAAGTTGGGGAACAGTTCTTTCAGTTTGAAATTGCGTGCGCTCAATTGCGCCCGACCCTGCATGGGTGCACGGCTGCCGTCGAGGCGGATGGTGGAATTCAGTTGGCCACCGGCCACACCAAAGCGCAGGGGATCGAGGCTGAGCTTGCCGTCGTCGAGCAGCACATGGGCGTTGAGGTCACTGAAGGGCAGCTTCTCGCTGTGCACGATGCGCTTGCCGGTGAAGGTGACGTCGGCATCCATGTCACGCCAGCGCTCGGTGCGGAATTCTTCCACCGGCAGCACCTTGTCGCTGGGCTGTTTGCTGGTGACGCCACGGGCTTTTTGTTCGGCCTTGGAGTCGGCACCGATCAGCGGCGCCAGGTCGGCAAAGCGCACTTGATTGGAGGTCAGCACGCCGCTGAGTTTTGCCCGCGGCTGGCCGGCGATATAGCTGAGGTCGCCATGGATATCGCTGTCGCCAATCGAGCCGTTGAACTGTTCGTAGTGGAACTGCATGCCGGACGGGTCCCGCAGTTGCGCGCGCAGATGGCCGTCGGTGGTGTAGGCCGGGGTGTCGGGCAGTGTCACGCCGGTCAGTGGGTAGAGGTTGCCCAGACTGGTGCCGGCCAGTTGCAGACGCAGGTCGAGGGCAGCGAAATTTTTCGGGTCGGTGAGGGTGCCGGCCAGCGCCACTTTGGTGGTGCCGATCTGTACGTTGGCTTGCACCGGGAACGGCTGGCTGCTGTCCTGCAGCGCCAGCAGGCCGCCGACCTTGCCGTTGCCGCTCAGGGCCTGGCCTCTGTATTGGCCTTTGAGTTTCCAGCCGAAGGCGTAGTCCTGCGGGGTGGCACCCTGTTCAACGACTTGCTCGGCCTTGGGTTTGCCGACGATGTCGGCAAAGGGCACGGGTTCACCCAAGGGGTCGATCAGCAATTCGATCTGGGTTTTCAGGCTCTGGTCGTCGACATTCACCTGACCTTTGTCAAAGCCGATGGTGCCGATATCCACCACCCAGGGCGATTCCGACGGCGGCTCATTGGGGTCGCTGGGTTTGAGGGTGAAGGTCCAGTTGTTGCGGGCGTCGGCCAGGCGTTCGAGGCTGACGGTGGGCTGGGTAAGGTCGATGCGCGGAATGGTCACGGTGCGCCACAGCAGCGGCAACGGTGCCAGGCGAAATTCCACTTTCTGCAGGCTGACCATCTGCGGTGCCTTGGCCCACTCGGTATTGGCCAGGGTGATGTCTTCGGCGACAAACCGCGGCCAGGGCAGCCAGGAGCGCCAGCCCCGCTCCTCTGGCGCGCGGGACCAGAGCACGGCGAGATTGCCATTGATGGTGAACGGACGGCCGAGTTGTTCGCTGACCTTATCGTTGATCAAAGGCTTTACCCGGTTCCAGTCGAAGGTGGCCACAACCACCAGCACAACCGCCACCACCGCGAGGAAAATGGCCAGGAACCAGAGCACTACTTTACGCGCCAACATCATCCACACTTCTCCATAAACCACAGCCCTCGACATGATGCGGCGAGGCTGCTGCGGGATGGGCGCCAGTATAACCAGGCGTCGTCGCCACGCTGGTGCGGCGCTTCATAGAGTTATCGACTCAGGAGATGGCGAAATGATTCAACTTGCGGCCCCTGCGGCGCTAACGTTGGGCCGGCGATACACCCAGATTCTGCGCATCACCGTGCCGAACTGCGCCGCCAGGGAACCGCAGTTATAGGTCTGGCCGTAGCGTCGGGCGATCTCGCGCACCTCCACGGCCATGGCCGCGTAACGGCGGGCTGGCAGATCCGGATACAGGTGGTGTTCGATCTGGTGGCTGAGGTTGCCGCTGAGGATATGAAACAGTTTGCCGCCCCTGAGGTTGCTGGAGCCCTGCAGTTGACGCAGGTACCAGTGACCACGGCTTTCGTTGATCACGATCTCCTTGGGAAACACCGCCGCGCGCTCGGTGAAATGGCCGCAGAAAATAATCAGAAAGGTCCATAGGTTACGCAGCAGGTTGGCCACGGCATTACCGGCCAATACCGCGAAAGCGTTGGCCCCGATCAGCAACGCCAGCAGCGGGAAAAACAGGTAGTCCTTGCCCCACTGGCGACCGATCTTGGCCATAAACACCTGGAGCAGCGGGCGCAACTCGGCGCGGCTCATCTTGCCCTTGTAGAGCTTGTCCAGGCGCAGGTGCTGCACTGCCACCGAGTACTGGAACAGCAGCGCCTGAATAGTTACCCAGAGCGGCTGCCAGCGGTAAAACGGCTTCCAGCGCTGCTCGGGAAACAGGCGGACCACGCCGTAGCCGATGTCGTCATCCATGCCCAGCACATTGGTGTAGGTATGGTGGATATGGTTGTGGGTATGTCGCCAGAAATCCGCAGGTCCGGCGATATCCCATTCATAGGTGCGGCCGCTGAATTCCGGATCGTTCATCCAGTCGTACTGGCCATGCATCACGTTGTGGCCCAGCTCCATGTTTTCCAGAATCTTGCCCAGGCCGAGCAGCAAGGTGCCGAGCAGCCAGGTCGGCGGAAACCAACCGAGCAGCAGCAGGGCACGACCGCCGAGGGTGAACAGCCGAATCACATTGCGCAGGCGGCGGATATAGCGGGCGTCCACCTCCCCCAGATCGGCGCGGGTACGCCGGCCGAGGTCATCGAGTTCGGCGGCGAAGGCCTGCAGTTCGCTGGCGGTCAGTTGGCGGTCAGTGCGCATCACGTTCTCCTCAGATATCCACAACCACATCGCCCATCGGCACGCTCACGCACAGGCGAATGGCCTGGCCGGGCTCGCTGAGCAGCGCGCCGCTGCGCAGGTCCCGCACCACACCGCTGAGCAACAGGCAGGTGCAGCTGGCGCAGATGCCCTGGCGGCAGCCATGGGCGGGGCGTAAACCGGCGGCTTCAGCCTGCTGCAACAACGAGCTGGCGCTGTCGCCGAGCACTTCCTGCTGAGCGCGGGCAAAGCGCATCAGCAAGGGGCTGTGATTGTTTGTGTGGCTTGCCATTGGCGGGCTGAAAGACTCTGCCTGCAGGGGCCGGCTGGCTGCGGTGCTGCCCCACCACTCGCGCACCGCAGTAACGAAACCGTAGGGGCCGCAGGTCAGCACCTCGGTGGCGGCACTGGCCTGCACATGCTCGGCGGTGAAGCGCCCCAGCTGACTGCTGAGCATCGGCCGCACCCGCAGATTGCGGTATTGCTGCTGCAGCGCCTGCAGTTCCTGGGCGAAGGCTTGCTGGCCGGCGTCACGCACGTAATGCAGCAACTCCACTGGCGCGCTGAAACCCTTTTGCAGGGCATCGCGCAATAGCCCCAACAAGGGCGTAAGGCCACTGCCGGCCGCCAGCAGCAAGACGGATTCGGCCTGTTGGGGCCACTGCAGCTCGCCGAAGGGCTCGCCGATTTCCAGCATGTCACCAATGGCCAGGTAATCCAGCAGACGGTTGGACAGGCGGCCGCCAGGGTGGCGTTTGATGGCGATTTCCAGGCTGCCGTCAGCGTTCAGCGCCGTCAGGCTGTAGCTTCGGCTCAGCCGCACCCCCGCGACTTCGACATAGGCCTGGATATGTTGACCCGGCGCGGCACCGCGCCAATTGCCATTGGGCAGCAGGGTCAGGGCGAGCATATCTTCGGCCACCCAGCGCCGGGCGCGCAGGCAGGTAAACACCCGGCTAAGGCGCCAGGCCGGGTGCAATAGGGCGAGCACGGCGTCGACGCTGGCTTCGCGTAGCCAGCCACGGGCCACCAGGTAACGCAGCGGCGCAAGCCAGCGGGCGCTGCGGCGAACCAGCGCAAAAGGGATAAGGGGCATGGGCGGCCGATCCTTGAAAACGTGCGGTTTGGCAAAATTCGGTGAACAACTGTTCACCAAACTGCCAGAGACCGACCATTTCAGTCAACACTTGTTCACTGATGCCAATCTAACGACCAATTCAAGGCCAATCGGCTGCCCCTGCCCTCCACAGGTTCGACGCCCGCCAAAGGCATTTGCTAGAGTGCGCGGCACACCATCGCAGGGAATCGCGCCACGCATGTCACCTCGTGCCGAACAGAAGCAGCAGACGCGCCAGGCGCTCCTTGATGCCGCGCGTTACCTGATGGAAAGCGGCCGTGGTTTTGGCAGCCTCAGCCTGCGCGAAGTCACCCGCCACGCCGGCATCGTGCCCACGGGTTTCTACCGCCATTTCAGCGATATGGACCAACTGGGACTGGCCCTGGTGACCGAGGTGGGCGAAACCTTCCGCGAGGCGATTCGCCAGGTGCGCCACAACGAGATGCAGATGGGTGGCGTGATCGACGCCTCGGTGCGCATCTTCCTCACCAACGTGGCCGCCAACCGCTCGCAATTCCTGTTTCTCGCCCGCGAGCAATATGGCGGCTCCAAGGCTGTGCGCCAGGCCATCGGCGCGCTGCGCGAAGGCATCACCGCCGACCTGGTCAGCGACCTTGGCCATATGCCGAAACTGCCGCACCTGAATGTCGCCGCCCAGGCAGTGATCGCCGACTTGGTGGTGAAAACCGTATTCGCCACCCTGCCCGAACTGATCGACCCGCTGGCACTGGAATTGCCCGAGCACCTCACCCCGCAAGCCAAGATGACCCAGCAACTGCGCTTTATCTTTATCGGCTCCAAGCATTGGCAGGGGTTGGGGAGCGTCTAACGCTCCAGCCGTTGCGGAGAATTCCGAAGTCAGCCGCGTTGTTTTGCCGTTTATAGATAGGTTGCTTCGCCGCCTATATATAGATAGTTACGATTTAACCGCGAACCCGGCAACTCCATAGCCACCTCAGAAACTTCCGCCCACTCCGACATCATCATGTACAAAACAACGGAATAGCCCGTGGGTTATTTCTGCCGTCACCTATTGCCGGTTGATAAAAGCCTATTCAAGGCGCAGCCTTTTTTAAAACTTCACCCTGAACAACTTACCGGACAACAACTAAAGGAAAGAATTTTTACCGCAAACTTCCCGCCTGGAGATTCTGCAAATGAGAATGTTCGCGACCCTACTCGCCACACTGGCCTGTACCCTCTCACTATCGAGTTCAGTCTGGGCAACAGCCTGTATCTCTATCGCCGGCAAACACCTGGACCCCGCAGATATCTATGATCCGGCCCACCAGTGCGGTACCTGCGCCGGCCAGGCTGCGAAACCTGCGTTATGTGGCGCTATAAATCGAGTGATGGTGCCGTATTGGTCAGCACCTGCAGATCTGATCGCTATTCCTCATCGCGGCGTGTGGGGAACTCCAATTGGAAGAGGTCCGGCTGAAAACACCCTGGGGGCATTTCAAGCGGCACTGAATGCAGGTCACCATATTGTAGAAGTTGATGCGGTGCTCACAGGCCCGGATCAGTCCGGAGTCAAGAAAGTGTTCCTTGGCCATTATTTTAATATGGCCGCTGCGGGAGGCTCTGCTGATAAAACTCCCCGGGACTATAACGCCGAACAAATTACCCATTTCAAAATGCGCAAACGCGACCAGACATTGAGCGGAGAGCAAAGCGATCATCTGGCGCTAATGTCGGAGCTAATAGCCTGGGCCGCGCAAAATCAGGTGTTGCTGATGATAGATCCTAAAAGACCAGCCAACGCCGAACCCCATGAGTACGAAAAAATCATCGCTTATGTGCTCAATGAAGCAAACAAGGCGGGTGCCCTGGCGAATATCGCGATCAAGACCGCGCATGAATACGCGGCGACAGTGGCAGATGCTACGCCCTTCCTTGATCAGCCCTACGCGTCATACCAGGGCCAGTTCCTATGGAGCCCCATCGTCAGTACCTCACGAAAAAAAGCGCTTCAGGACACTCTCCTGACTATCAATATGTGGCACCAGTCAACCAATGCTTCGAAGCAAGTAATCACCTACGAAACCAATATTTACAGCCCGCAATTCTGGGGGGCCAAGCCTTTCACGTATCGAGCGAACAATTATTCCAACCTGATTGATTACGTCAAAAAGCTCACGCCTCTGGGTAAACGCTCTGCGTTATGGAGTGTTGACGCCGTTGGTGACAAGGGAACGCTGGGCCGAGAGTATCAATGGAAATTTATCGGCAATACAGCGAGCGACAAGAGAAGTAATTTATTTACCACTCTAAGCTACGATCTTGCCAGGCATGTGGTGATCAATACTGATCGTCCAGACTGGTATCTGGGCATGGTAATTGATCCCTATAAAACAGGACGTCAGCCATGAGAAACTTCAACTTATTAGTTGCTACATTTTTTCTATTTTCGCTGACTACTACTGCCCATGGCTATAGCGTGGAGTTAGCAACCAGAGCGTTAAAAGACAAACTTCCAACGGACGATCTTGTTGTCGTTGAAACACATCGCCACTCTGCAGATTCTCCAATGTGGTTTTCATCAACTAACAGCCGCTTCCAGATCTGGATGATTGATAAAACCGTTGAAATAAAAAGGCAAAACCCTGTCCTCCCAGGAATACGCAGTGGAATGTCGACATTCCCACTGCTGGACAAACTGCATGATCTTCCAGACCAGACTAGCGGAGCCCTGTATGACATGCGCTTGATTTTCAACGAAGACATCTTGTGGATCGAAGTCTGGCCATCCGGCAATCTGAATTCACCCGTCGCAAGCTCTGTAACCTTTTTTGGTGCCGACAAGGAAACCGTTGATTACTACCTGAACACTCAACTGGATAATGTCAGCTATGCCAATTTGAAACAGATGAAGACCGTTATCCAGAGCCGTTATGCAGACCTCTATGACCTAAAGTTCGACAATTTCATCCACTATCGTCCGGCCGCCAAGAATGCGATTTTTTCAGTCATTGGCACCGACGATGAATAGCCTTGAAGCGGTACGGCGGTCACAGCGTTTCGTTCAGACATCCTTTCAGTGGCATAGCTTTGGCATAGTCGCAGCACCTCCTTTCTCTGGTCTGGATGCTTGCCATGTTGCGTGTCGCTCGTTTTTTCTTGGCACCGGTGTTGTTGCTGGTCATCGCCATTGCCGTGTTGATGCTCACCAGTACACCGGCGTTACCGCCAATCGCGTTGACCAGCCTGGGCAGCGAACCTTTGGTGATTGCCCACCGTGGCGGAATGGGGCTGTGGCCGGAGAACACGCTGTTCGCCTTCGAGCGCGCCACGGCGCTGGATGTGGATATGTTGGATATGGATGTCCGGCGCAGCCGCGATGGGCAACTGATGGTCACCCACGATGCCGACGTGGCCAGCACCACCAACGGCACCGGCCTGGTGGCAGAGCACAGCGTGGCCGAGCTGCAACAGCTCGATGCCGGCTACCGCTGGACGGCCGACGGCGGCGAAAGCTATCCGTACCGCAATCAAGGTATTCGCATCCCCACCTTTGCTGAGGTGTTGGCCCGTTATCCGCGCAGCGCCAAGTCGGTGGAAATCAAGGATGCCGAGCCAGCCGCCGCCGAGCAGCTGTGTCAGGTGCTCAAAGGCGCCAATCAGCTGCAGCGAGTTGTGGTCAGCAGCTTCTACGAGTCGAGCCTGCAAGCTTTCCATGAACACTGCCCGAACGTCGCCACTGCGGCCGGACCGACCTCGGTGAAGATTCTCGTGGTGTTGCATTGGCTGGGCCTGGAGCGGCTGCTGTCGCCCTCTTACCAGGTGCTGGCCCTTCCCGAGGCCGAAGGGCCGATGGTGGTGGATGCCAGCCTGATTACCGACGCCCAGGCGCGCGGCCTGAACGTCCAGCTGTGGACAATCAATGAACAGCCGGCCATGCGCCACCTGCTGGATATCGGTGCCCAGGGTTTATTCACCGACTACCCCGACCGTGCCCTGCAACTGCTGGGGCGCTCCACCGTATTGGGTGCCAATCAGCCCTGAGCCTCACAGCCGGCGCGGCTTTGGGTATAAAACGTACAGTTTTCCCAAGGCCCCGCCAGAATAGGTTCACGGCGAGTCTTCAACAGCTTATGCCAACCTTACCCACAGCTCCGTCCACAGGCCTGTGGGATAACTTATCAATCGCCCCGCAAGATAAAGCGCTAAGCCACTGATAAACCTTGAATAACGGTTGACGCCGGCTGTGCATAAATGCCGTGCCGGGCGTTTTCAGACAACTGATCAAATGCTGTACGAAACCCGCCAGTCCACGCCCCCCGCGGCTCCTGGCTAGTACTCCCGGCGTTATCCACAACTCTGCCCACAGAGTTTGGGGGCAAGTGTGCAGCAGCGCGCTTCATCACTCTCCCCGAGGTCCCGAACTGTGATCTGCGCACCTGGGCCCCCGGCTGCGCATGGATGACGGTGGAAGGGGGAAAAACCTCGTCGTTCCAGCGCAGGCTGGGACCCAGAATCTTGCAGAACTACGACTCTCCTGGCGCTGCCCTAGCCCGCTAAAAAAGTCCACGGCGACCATCCCCAGCTTACCCCCACCTTATCCACAGATTGATCCACAAGGCCGTCTGGATAACTTGCCACTACATCAAGAAACCGTCCGCTAACCACCTGAAAAACCTGGAATATTGGTTGACTTAGGCTGTGCATAAGTGCCGCCATGGGCATTTACTCCCAGCTGATCAATTCCTATACGATTTCCTCCAGACCTAGTGCTGCGTGGCTCATAACCAGTACTCCCAGCGTTATCCACAACTCTGCCCACAGACTTTGGGGGCAAGTTGGTAAAAGCGCCTAGATAACGCTGCTTAAAGTGAATAACTCACTGTTTTAACGCGATAAAGCCGGCATGGTTAAAAAACACCCTGTTTGCGCCAGGGCCCGTGAATGGGGGCTCCTTGCTACCTTTACCCACCTTATCCACAGAATGCCCCACAGGTTTTGGGGACAGTTGCGCGGTGCTGCAGTCAAAAACTGTGGATAGCCCCCGGAAAAGCCTTGCTTTTGCAGGCTATTTTGCACTGATATGCACAGGCAGGAGAAAACCACTGGATATATCCACAGCCTCGCTTTTTTCTTCAGCGGCTACTGCACATAAGCCCTGAAAGCCAGGTAAATCGCTGTTTTGCGAGCAAAAAAATGATTGGTCAAAAAACCTACAGATTTGCCCAGGCCGCGAAATTACCGGCTCGAACGCACCTTTCCCCATTTTGCCCACAGAACTATCCACAGGTTTTGGGGACAGTTTTTCCACAGCCGGGCGAAGCATGCAAATCGGCGGTCGTTACACAAGGTTTTTCTACATAAATCCACAGGGAGAATTGTTTTCTGGGGAAAACCCAGCGCGCCGTGGAAAACCCTTGTGCAGCGGCCGTGGTTATGCCGCCGGAGGGGCCTTCAGGGGATTGGTCGTTTACTGCGCAATGCGCTGAATGCCCCGTCGCTACTGGCACCGAGCGATTGCTCCCGCGCTTATCCACAACACTACCCACAGTTGTTGGGGGCAACTTGTGGGTTATCCCGCGCGTACCACCACGCAAGCCGCCACACCGTGCCAAGCCGTTGTTTTAACGTTGAAATCAGCGCTAAAGCGGCCCCTGTACAAAAAATCTACAGAATGGCGCAGGGCCCATGAATGGCGGCTCCTTCCTAGCTGTGCCCACCTTATCCACAGATTGCCCCACAGCTTTTGGGGACAGTTCAACCGGCCGGAGTCTGCGCCAGCAATGCCCGCGCAGCGATCAGGTCTTCGAGGGCGAAACCGACTGATTTGAACAAGGTGATTTCCTGCTCATCGACCCGCTGGCCGAGACCATTGAGCAAATCCTTGAGTTCGGTGGCGAGAGCTCGCGGAGTGATAACCCCATCGGCGATGGCGAACAGCAAGTCGCCGGCCTCGTGCAACGCCCCTTCACGGGTGTCGACCACGATTCGCGCACGCCCGACGGCAGCGGAGTCGGTTTCACGCATGTTGGGCAGAAAGGCACCGACCAGATCCAGGTGGGTGCCGGGTTGCAGCCAGGTGCCCAGCACCAGCGGCTCACGGGAGGTGGTGATGCAGGTGATGCTGTCGGCTAGGGCAACGCTGGCTTGCAGATCGCTGCTGGCACTGACGGGAAATCCCTCGGCCCGCAGCTGGGCCACCAACGGTGCCAGTTTGTCCGGACTACGACCCCAGATCTCGATGGTGCGGTACGGCCGCACACAGCAATGGGCGCGAACCATATGCGCCGCCAGGGTGCCGCTGCCGACGATCAGCAGGCGTTCAGCATCGTGACGCACCAGATAATCGGCAGCCAGCGCCGAGGTGCAGGCCGTGCGCCGGGCCGTCATCTCGGTGGCTTCCAGCATGGCCAGCGGCTGGCCGCTGACGTCGTCGAACAGGGTGAACACTGCGGCCACCGACGGCAGGTGGCGCGCGCTGTTATGGGGAAATACGGTGACCAGTTTGACGCCGATGCCCTGGCCGCTTTGCCACACCGGCATATGCAGCAGGCTGGCGTCGTGGGGCAGGTCATGGCAACCACGCACGGGGGATTCACAGGCAACTGCCAGGCCGGTGCGCAGGGCTTCGATCAGCGGGGCGTAGTCCAAGGCGCGAGCGACGTCGGCGTTGGTGAAAAAGCGCAGGGTGTGCATTCGGTATTGCTCCTGCTGCCCTCGTATAGAGCGCTAAGAGCTCGCGGCTGAAGCCGCTCCTACGGATCGCACAAACGTGTAGGAGCGGCTTCAGCCGCGATGAACGCGACGCTGCATCGGGACAGTATCGAAATTCAACAGATGCGCCCCCGAAAGGGCGCGTGATCAGTGCCCGCCCAGATAGGCGTTACGCACTTCCTCGTTACCCAGCAGTTCCTGGCCAGTGCCGGTCATGCGGATTTCGCCGTTGACCATCACATACCCACGGTCCGACAGGCGCAGCGCGTGGTTGGCGTTCTGCTCCACCAGGAAGATGGTCATACCGGTTTTCGCCAGTTCCTTGAGGGTGGCGAAGATGTGTTTAACCACAATCGGTGCCAGGCCCAGGCTCGGCTCATCCAGCAGCAGCAACTTCGGCCGGCTCATCAACGCGCGGGCGATGGCGAGCATTTGCTGCTCACCGCCGGACATGGTCATGGCCCGCTGGTTACGCCGCTCGAGCAAACGCGGGAACAGCTCGAACATGCGCTGCATGTCTTCGCCCGCGTGCTTGGCACCGATCGGGATGGTGCCCATCAACAGGTTCTCTTCCACGCTCATATCGGGAAACACCCGGCGGCCTTCCGGCGACTGGGCGATACCGTTGGAGGCGACGAAGTGCGAGCTCTTGTTGGTGATGTCGATACCGTTGTAAACGATGCTGCCGCCACCGGCGCGCGGCTGGCCAAAGATCGACATCAGCAGCGTGGATTTACCCGCGCCGTTGGCACCGATCAGGCTCACCGTTTCGCCTTCGTTGATATGCAGGTTGACCTTTTTCAGCGCCTGGATCGGCCCGTAAAACACGTCTACATCTTTGAATTCGAGGATCGGCTTGCTCATGCCACTTCCTCTTCGTCTGCGCCCAGGTAGGCGGCAATCACTTTCGGATTGTTGCGGATTTCATCCGGGTTGCCCTCGGCGATCAGCGCGCCGTGGTCGAGCACGATAATGTGATCGGAAATGCTCATAACCATGCCCATGTCGTGTTCGATCAGTAGAACAGTGATTTGGTGTTCTTCGCGCAGACGCCGAATGATGCTGCTGAGCGCTTCGGTTTCCGCCGGGTTGAGGCCCGCGGCCGGTTCGTCGAGGCAGACGATTTCCGGGCGCGTGCACATGGCCCGGGCAATCTCCAGGCGACGTTGCTGCCCGTAGGAGAGCTCACCGGCCAGGCGGTTGGCGCAGTCCACCAGGTCGACCACTTCCAGCCAGTAGAAGGCAGTATCCAAAGCCTTCTCTTCAGCACGGCGATAGCCGGGGGTGTTGAGCACACCGGCGACCATGCTGCGGTTGACCCACATGTGTTGGGCCACCAGCAGGTTTTCCACCACGGACATTTCCTTGAACAGGCGAATGTTCTGGAAGGTCCGCGCCAGGCCGGCGCGGTTGACCAGGTGGGTACCGCCGAACATTTTGTAGAACAGCCGGCTGAAGAACTTGGGCGGCGAGACGAAGTCGGTGACTTCGAAGGGTTCGCCCATGATCTTGCCGACGCTGGTCAGCTTGGCCTGGGCATCCAGAGTGATGTCGCCGTCAGTGGCTTTGTAAAAGCCGGTGAGGCAGTTGAACACCGTGGTCTTGCCGGCACCGTTGGGGCCGATCAGCGCCGAAATCGAACCGCGCTGAATATTGAAGCTCACATCGTTCAGGGCCTTGATGCCACCGAACTGCATCATCAGATGCTCGACCGAGAGAATGACGTCGTTGCTCACGGCTTCACTCCTTTACGAATCGCGTAACCGTTGCGGCTGATACGTACCAGGCCGCGCGGACGCCAGATCATCATCAGCACCATAAGGATGCCGAACATCAATACCCGGTACTCGGCGAAACTGCGCAGCAGCTCTGGTGCCACAGTGAGTACGAAGGCAGCAATCACCACGCCCACGGTCGAACCGAGGCCGCCGAGCACGATGATCGCGAGGATCAACGCCGACTCGAAGAAGGTGAACGAGGAGGGGTCGATAAAGCCTTGCTTGGTGGCGAAGAACACCCCGGCCAGGCCGGCGGTAGAGGCACCCATCATAAAGGCCGAGAGCTTGACCAATACATGGTTGAGGCCCATGGCGCGGCAGGCGATTTCATCTTCGCGCAGCGCTTCCCAGGCACGCCCGACCGGCATATGGGTGAGGCGGTGTTTCACGTAGAGCACGGCCATGACCACGATGAACAACACCACGAAGGTGAAGATCAGTTCGGCGTTGGGGTTGTAGCTCACGCCCAGCCATTCGTGGATGGGCACGCCACCCTCTTTGGCGCGCTTGCCAAATTCCAGACCGAACAGGGTTGGGCCGGGGATTGGAATGCCGTTGGGGCCATTGGTCAGCGATACCCAGTTGTTGAGGACCAGGCGAATGATTTCACCGAAGCCCAAGGTCACGATGGCCAGATAGTCGCCGTGCATCCTCAGGACCGGGAAACCCAGTAACGCACCAGCAAAGGCCGCCAGAATCATTGCCAGCGGGATCATCGCCCAGAAGCCCAGGCCGAGGTATTCGTAACCCAAGCCGAGGCCATACGCACCGATGGCGTAGAAGCCGACGAAGCCCAGATCGAGCAAGCCGGCCAGACCGACCACGATGTTCAGACCCAGGCCCAGCAACACGTAGATCAGGCCGAGAATGACCACCGACAACAGGTATTTGTTGGCGAAGAACGGGAAGCAGATCGCCAGCAGAATCAGCACCGGAATCACAAAGCGCAGCGCCGACTTGTGGCCGGCCGGCAGTACATGCACGCCGCTGTCTTTGCTTTGCATCGAGTGGGCGAGTTTCTGCCCTTGGGCGGTTTGCAGGAACAGGCTGAGGCAGAAGCGCCCCACCATCACGATGCCGACCAGAATTGCCAGGCGCTGCGGGTGCAGGTCAAAGCTATAGCCCTGCAGCACGATGCCGACGATGGGGCCGAACACGATCAGGGAAATGAGGCCAGCGAGAACGGTGTCGATCAGGCAGCGTTTGATATCAATAGAGTTGCTTGCCGACATGGCTTACACCTTCGCCACATGGGGTTTGCCCATGAGCCCTTGCGGTCGAAAAATCAGGATCATTACCAGCAGGGAAAACGAGAACACGTCCTTGAAGTCCGAGTTCACCAAGCCAGCAAACTGCGCCTCGGCCACGCCGAGAATCAAACCGCCGAGCATCGCCCCGGGCAGCGAACCGATACCGCCCAACACCGCAGCGGTGAAGGCTTTGATACCGATGATAAAACCGGCATAGAAGTCGAAGGTGCCGTAGTTCATGGTGATCAGCATGCCGGCCAGCGCGGCCATGCAGGCACCGATGACAAACACATAGGAGATCACCCGGTCGGTGTTGATGCCGAGGATCGAGGCCATCTTGCGGTCTTGCTGGGTGGCGCGGCACATGCGGCCGAGCTTGGTGTTCTGGATGATGTAGGTGAGAACCCCCATGCCCACCAGCGAGACGATGATGATGAACAGCTTGGTGTAGGTCAGCTGCACGTAGCCGGTGCCAACGTGAAACTTGATCACCCCTTCCAATAGGGTCGGTACACCTTGCTGACGCGCGCCCTGGGAAACCTGCACATAGTTCTGCAGGATCAGCGACATGCCGATGGCGGAAATCAGCGGAGCCAGACGCGTGGAGTTACGCAGTGGCTTGTAGGCGATTCGTTCGATGGTCCAGCCGTACACGCCCGTCACCACAATGGTGAAGATCAGCGTGCCGAGGATCAGGAACGGAAAGGATTCGAGACCGAAAAAGGTCAGTACCGCAAGGCCGATGGCCGTCAGGTAGGCAGAGACCATATACACGTCGCCGTGGGCGAAGTTGATCATGCCGATGATGCCGTAAACCATGGTGTAACCGATGGCAATCAGCCCGTAGACAGATCCCAGGGTCAACCCGTTGATCAGTTGTTGCAGGAAAATACCGTCCATTGACGCAGTCTCGTCTGTTGGGGTCAGTGCCTTGGGGTTCGGCCTGCCGCCTCTAGTGATAGACGGGTACTGCTGCACAGATGAAGCCACTACGACCGCACCTGCAAGACACACCAGCAGTGCCCAGAAGCACTAATCGCCCAGGTACGGGTAGTACCTGAGCGGTTAGCCGAGTCAGTGGTCTGTACGGTTAACGCGCACCTCATGGCTCGCCAGGCGAGGCCACATTGCCGAATCAGCCGTACAGATCACCGTCTTACTGCTGGTGGTATTTGCCTTTGTCATCCCACTCGTACATCACGTAGTCGGAGACTTTCAGGTCGCCTTTCTTGTCCCACTCTTTGGTGCCCATAACGGTTTTCACCGGGTTGGACTTCAGCCAGGCGCTGGCTTTGGCGCCGTCGGTGCCTTTGATGCCAGTGAAAGCGGCGGCAACGGATTGCACGGCTGCGTAGGAGTAGAGGGTGTAGCCTTCCGGCTCGTAACCGCTGGCGCGGAATTTATCGATAACCGGCTTGCCGTCAGCGATGTTGCGTGGGTCGGCACCGAAGGTCATCAGCACGCCTTTGGTGTATTGCGCACCACCGGCAGTGGTCACCAGTTCGTCGGTCACGATGCCGTCACCAGAGATGAACAGTGCGGTGGAACCTTGTTCACGCAGCTGACGAACCAGCGGGCCGGCTTCAGCGTGCAGGCCACCGAAGTAGACCACTTCAGCACCCGAGGAACGGATTTTGGTAACCAGGGCGTTGAAGTCTTTCTCGCCACGGGTCAGGCCTTCGTACAGCACTTCCTTCACGCCGCGCTTGGTCAGCTGAGCTTTGGTGGCATCTGCCAGGCCTTGGCCGTAGGTGTCTTTGTCGTGAATGATCGCGACTTTGGTCAGTTTCAACTTATCGACGATGTAGTCGCCGGCCACCACGCCTTGCTGGTCGTCACGACCACAGATACGGAACTCGCCGGAAAGGCCGCGCTCGGTAACAGTCGGGTTGGTGGAGGCTGGAGTGATGGAGATGATGCCGGCTTCGTCGTAAACCTCGGAAGCTGGGATGGTCGACGAGGAGCAGAAGTGGCCGATCACGGCGACTGCTTTGTCCGAGTCAACCAGACGGTTGGCAACTGCTACGGCCTGTTTCGGCTCGCAGGCATCGTCGCCTTTAACCAGTTTGATTTGCTCACCGTTGATACCGCCTGCAGCGTTGATATCGGCTGCTGCCTGTTCGGCACCCTTCCACAGCTGCTCACCAAAGGCAGCATTACCACCGGTCATTGGGCCGGCTACGCCGATAACCACATCGGCAAAGGCTACGGAAGTCAGGCTCATAGCACTGGCAACCGCGAACGCCAGAATACCTTTCTTAAAAGTTTTCTTGTGAGGCATGGAGTTTTGCTCCTGAGGGGTTATGTGAAGGCGCAGATGGTTGAGCAAGCGGCGTGCCACACATTTTTGCTTTGTCGAAAAAAAAACAAATGCTTTTCCCGACAGTAGCGAAAGGCCCTACTTCAAGAGGGTGCAACCTAGCAAACAAACAAGGTGCAACCCACCGCAAAAATGAAGAGCAACCTAACGATCGAGCAAGAGCAACCAAGCGCCCCAATCAGGGCAACTCGTCGTAACTGTACTTGTCACCGAAGTGCACACCGCTGGTGCGCAAAGTGCGGGCACGCGCACCAATACAGGCTAGTGGAGGGATTGGGGAATGCGCGAAGGGGGTCGCATTTACGACGAAAAAGAGCCCATAGCTGTACTGGTTGGCGCATTTCTCTCTCGTAGGAGCGGCTTTAGCCGCGATGCTTTTGAGTCAAGAGCATTGCAGCTGAAGCCGCTCCTACAGGAATCAAGGGCCCAGCTTCTAGATCACGACGCGCAAACACTGCCCAGCGTGGTACAGCGAGAACCCCAATTCATACAACCCGCTGCGCAGCCCCGGCGCGCTGATACCGCTCATAGGCTGGAACGACATCGGCAACGCCTCTCGGGAACCGCTGAGCAGGTAATTGGCAAACGCGCGCCCCACGGCAGTGCCGGTGGTTACGCCCCGGCCGTTGTAACCGGTAACAGCCACCAGCCCCGGTGCCGGTTCGAACAGGCGCATCAGGTGGTCGGGGGTAAAGGCGATGGTGCCGGTCCAGGTACTCTGCCATTCCACCTTGCCCAATTGCGGGAAGTAGAACTGCTGAATACGGTCGGCCCAGGCACGCACCGCCCACAACGGTTTGTTCGCCGCACTGCCGAGGCTGCCGAGCAACAGCCGCCCTTCGGCATCACGGCGAATGCTGCTGAGCACCTGACGGGTATCCCACGAGCCTTCACCGCCGGGCAGGATGCCCTCGGCGGCGGTGCCCGTCAGCGGCACCGAAGCCACCTGGTAATAGCTGCCGGGGAAAAAGTTGCGACGCAGCTCAGTCCACTCACCTTCGGTGTAGGCGTTGGAGGCCAGCACCACTTTCTCTGCCGTCACCACGCCCGCGGGCGTCGACACCAACCAATCGGCACCTTGGCGCTCCAGGCGGTTGACGGGCGAATGGTGAAATAACTGTCCCCCCAGGCCGACCACAGCCCTGGCCAAGCCACTGACATAGGCCATGGGGTTGAGGGTGCCGGCGCGACGATCGAGCAATGCCGCATCGATGCGTTTGGTGCCGGTGGCTGCATGACAGGCCGCGCCAGTGATCATTTCCACCGGCGCACCGCGACGCACCCATTGCGCGCAGCGGCTCTGCAGATCCGCCGTGCCACTGCCGTTGTGCGCCATATGCAAGGTGCCCTGACGCCGGGCCTGGCAATCGATGGCGTATTTGTCGATCAGGGAAAACACCAGCGACGGCGCATTGCCCATCTCCGTCACCAGCTTGCTGCCGACCTCGACACCCAACCCGGCCTCGACATCATCCGGCGCAATCCACATGCCGGCATTGACCAGCCCGACATTGCGCCCGGAGCCGCCGTGGCCCGTTTCATGGGCCTCCAGAATGGCCACGCTTTGCCCTTGTTCGAGCAAATGCAGGGCGGTGGATAACCCGGTGAAGCCGGCCCCGATCACACACACATCGACTTTCAGGTCGCCCGCCAGCGCGGCGGCTTTCAGCCGCTGCGGGGTCAGCTCCTCCCACAAACACGCTTGCTTCAACGGCATAACCAGACTCCAACCCAAGGAAACCCATGCAACTGCGCCGCTGAATTACTCAATCAAAGGTGATGCCCTGAGCGAGCGGCAATTCGCGCGAATAGTTAACCGTGTTGGTCTGTCGACGCATATATGCACGCCAGGCATCCGAACCGGACTCACGGCCACCGCCAGTCTCTTTTTCACCACCAAAGGCACCGCCAATCTCGGCACCGCTCGGGCCGATATTGACGTTGGCAATGCCACAGTCGCTGCCCAGCGCCGACATAAAGGCTTCGGCCTCACGCACATCGGTGGTGAAGATGCACGACGACAGCCCCTGCGGCACATCGTTGTTGAGTCGGACCGCTTCGGCGAAATCCTGGTAACCGAGCACATAAAGGATCGGCGCGAAAGTTTCGTGGCGCACCACGGCGCTCTGCTCGGGCATTTCGACAATGGCCGGGGCCACGTAGTAAGCGTTGGGGAATTTATCTTGCAGCTGACGCGTACCGCCAAACACCTGGCCGCCTTCCTGCTCGGCCTGGCGCAACGCCGCCTGCATACCGTCAAAGCCTTGTTTGTCGATCAGCGGGCCGACCAGATTGCCTTCCAGTGGATGACCGATACGCACCTTGGCGTACGCGGTTTTCAGCCGGCTGACGATTTCGTCTTTGACCGACTCATGGGCAATCAGGCGACGCAGAGTGGTGCAGCGTTGGCCGGCGGTGCCGATGGCGCTGAACAGAATGCCGCGCACCGCCAGGTCGAGGTCGGCGCTGGGGGCGAGGATCATGGCGTTGTTACCGCCCAGCTCGAGAATCGAACGGGCGAAACGGGCCGCTACCACCGGTGCCACTTCACGGCCCATACGGGTGCTGCCGGTGGCGCTGACCAAGGCCACGCGGCTGTCCTGCACCAGCGCTTCGCCCGCTTCGCGGGCACCGATAATCACCTGGCTCAGGTGCGCCGGGGCATCGCTGAATTGTTTGGCCACGCCTTCGAACAGCGCCTGGCAGGCCAGGGCAGTCAGCGGGGTTTTCTCCGACGGCTTCCACACCACCGAGTTACCGCACACTAGGGCCAGGGTGGTATTCCACGCCCATACCGCCACCGGGAAGTTGAAGGCGCTGATCACGCCGACCACGCCCAGCGGGTGCCAGGTTTCGCGCATATGGTGGCCTGGACGTTCGGAGGCGATGGTCAGACCGTAGAGCTGGCGCGACAGGCCGACGGCGAAGTCGCAGATGTCGATCATTTCCTGCACTTCGCCCAGGCCTTCCTGGGTGATCTTGCCGGCTTCCCAGGACACCAGCTCGCCGAGCTCGGCCTTGTTGGCGCGCAGGGCTTCACCGAACAGACGGATCAACTCGCCACGGCGCGGTGCCGGCACCTGACGCCAGGCCTGAAAGGCCGCTTCGGCCTTGCCGATCTGCGCCTGCACCGAGGCAGCGTCCTGCAGCTGCACCGTACCAATCTGGCTGCCATCGATAGGTGAATGCACGGCGTGCGCGCCCTGTTGATAACTCGATGTGGCAACGCCCAGTTTGTTCAGCAATGCAGCGACCATGTCATGGCACCTTTTCGATAGCGGGTGAGTTCGATGGCAGCAGTAATAGCTGGCTAGCGCCACGCCAACAAACGACCTTTACTCCACACATCATTCCGTTTAGTAATGCCAAACCCTCACCCCGTGTCAGGACTGCCATGCTCAAGCGCCATATGCCCTCGCTAACCGCCCTGCAATGCTTCGAAGCGGTGGCCCGTCACCTGAGTTTTACCCGCGCCAGTGAAGAACTGGCGCTGACCCAGAGCGCCGTCAGCAAGCAGGTGGCGCAGCTGGAAGAGGTGGTTCAGCACCTGTTGTTCCGCCGGGTGCGGCGTAGCTTGCAGCTGACCCCGGCCGGTTCGCTCTACCTGGCCGAGGTACGAAAAATCCTCACCCAAGTGGAGATGTCCACTCATTACCTGCGCTCCTATGGCGGCGAAACCGAAGTGCTACGGGTTGCCACCCTGCCCACCTTTGGCGCGCGCTGGCTGGTGCCACGACTGAAAGGCTGGCGCCTGCGCCATCCGAATATCCACCTGGATGTATTCAATGAAGTGGAGCCGGACGAGCTGGCCCAGGGCCGCAGCGACCTGTCCTTCTACTTCGGCCAGAGCGCCCGCCCGGGTGCCGAGTGCGTGCGCCTGTTCGGCGAAGAGATGGTGCCGGTGTGCGCGCCGAGCGTAATGCCGGCCGAGCCCTTTACCGATCCCACCCAGCTCACCGACCTGGTCTTGCTGCAAAACGCCACCCGCCCGGAGGCCTGGCACGAGTGGTTCTATAGCCAGGATCGGCATACCGAGCACAGCTACCATGGGCCGCGTTTCGACAGCTTCTATATGTGCATCCGCGCCGCGCAAGTGGGTTGCGGCGTGGCGCTGCTGCCGCGCTTTCTGGTGGAAGAGGAGCTGGCCGAAGGCAAGCTGGTGATCCCCTGGCAACACAGTCTGACCAGCAGCAGCGCCTATTACCTGGCCTACGCTGAACACGCCGCCGAGGTGCCCAAGGTGCGCGACTTTGTGCGCTGGATTCACGAGCAGCTGGAGTAATGCCCGTACAAGAATTTATGGAATGAACCCGGCAGTTTTTTTCGCTTGTCGGAAGCGCTGCCGAACGTTCTGATAGCGCCACGTACTCAGCCCAGAGCCGCCGTCATGACCCGCGATGCCCATCTGTTCCAGCTTGTCGCCGCCGCGATTGGCCAAACCGCCGCCGAGTGGGTGTTTGCCCATGTGGCAATTCCCCAGGGCCTGGCTTCGTTCGCCAATAGCGAGCAGCAGCTGCATCGCGTCTGGCTGGCCGAAGCGCTGAACCTCAGTCTGTTTTACAAGCTGGTGGAAGCGGTGCCCAACGGCCGCCTGTATGTAGAAGAGCAGCTGCAGGACGGCCGTCAGGTGGTGTTCGATCACGGTGCCATTCGCACCGTCGACTGGCCGGAAAACGGCGAACTGCCACGCGGCCGCCACGCCTTTACCCGTCTGCTGGAGCCCCTGGGTTTTACCGATGTGCGCACCTATCCGCTGACCAAACTGAAGATGACCGGCTACGCCTACCGGCAGATGGACTTGCCAGCAGACATCGCCCAGTTCTTTGTTTCCGAACTGCACCCGGGGCGTTTCAGCGAAGGCTTCCAACAGGCGGTCACCCGTGTCTGCGCCACCAGCCGCGACCCGCTCGCTGCCGGGCACCTGGCCACGCTGCGCACCCTGCGGCAAACCCGCCAGTGCAGCCTCGCCGCGGCACTGCAGCTGATGCCGGCGCTGTACCAGGCATTCGACTGTCAACACGCGGCCGTGCAGGAAGGTGACTATCACGCCCTGCTCAGCGAAAGCGCGGAAATGGCCTGGATCGCCACCGAAGGCAACCGCTTCAATCACCTCACCGACCGTGTGACCGACCTGCAAGCGGTGGTTGACCACCAACGCACCATCGGCCGGCCCATGAAAGACAGCATCGAAGTCTCCAGCTCACGCCGGGTGATGCAAACCGCCTACAAAGCCGTGCAAGTGCAGCGCGACTTTATCGACGCCCAGGGGCAAACCGTGCAACGCACAGTGCCAGGCTCGTTTGTGGAATTTATTCAGCGGGAAGTGGATGAAGAGAGCGGGGAGTTGGATCTGCATTTCGATAGTTCGAATGCGCAGGGCATCTTCAAGATGACCGATTCAAGATAGCGACTTGGCCGCAAAAACAGGCGATTCAACCTCGATGCCTTTGACTTTCGTAGGAACGGCTTCAGCCGCGATCCCTGTACAAGGCAATCGCGGCTGAAGCCGCTCCTACGAGGGCTGCGCAGGTCAGTCAACCAGAGTAACCGCACCCTTCATCATGCTGGAGTGCCCCGGGAACGAGCAGAAGAACGAGTAGTCTTCACCTGCCTTCAGCTTGCTCACATCAAAGCTCACCGAATCCTTTTCGCCGGCACCGATGATCTTGGTGTGGGCAATCACGCGCTCGTCGCCGGCTTTCAGGTAGTTGGCGTCGATGCCGGCACCCATGCCGTCACCGGTAACACCAGCCATATCGGCGGTCTTGGCGATCACCAGGTTATGGCCCATGACGTTCTTCGGCAGCGAGCCGCTGTGGCCCAGGTTGACGGTGAAGGTCTTGCAGCTTTTGCTGATCTTGATTTCTTTGGTGTCGAAGCTCATCTGGTCGGTGGAGTCGACCGTCACCGAACAATCGGCGGCGAACACCTGAACACTGGCCAGGGTAAGAAGGGATGCAACTACAAGCTTGCGAAGCATGGTGAACTCCTTGGCAGGATGGGCCATTGGCCCGGTTAATCTGCCGTATTGGCGCTGGCGCCGAACGGCAGGTGCGACAACAAAAAGCGGCATGCATGTACAAAGACGTTTGATAGCACATTCAGGTTCAAGCAAACGCGAGGCAAAAAGCCGCACGACTAAAGTGCTATGGCCCTGATCGACACAATCAAACAGCCGCAATCGCCCGAGCTGCGTAGCCTGGCCACTCATTCAACGAGGGCCGGATCATGATCTTCAATCACCTGTTACGCAGCCTGCTGGCCGCTTATGCCTGCGGTGCCACCGGCACCAGCGCCGATGAAAGCCACGACCGTTAAGCCTTGGTGAGCGCGCACGCAGCCAGTACCCTAGCGGCAGTTCCTGCCTGTGGAGTTAGCCATGTCGTTGCGTTCACTATGCGTTTTCTGCGGTGCCAGTCCGGGTGCCAACCCGGTTTACCGTGAAGCGGCCATCAACCTGGGGCGTACCCTGGCCGAGCAAGGCATCCGCCTGATCTACGGCGGCGGTGCCGTAGGCTTGATGGGCATCGTTGCCGACGCAGCGCTGGAAGCCGGTGGCGAAGTGATCGGCATCATTCCGCAGTCGCTGAAAAGCGCCGAGATCGGCCACAACGGCCTCACCCGCCTGGAAGTGGTGGACGGCATGCACGCACGCAAGGCGCGCATGGCCGAGCTGAGCGATGGCTTTATCGCTCTGCCCGGCGGCCTCGGCACCCTGGAAGAACTGTTCGAAGTCTGGACCTGGGCCCAGCTTGGCTACCACAGCAAACCGCTGGGGCTGCTGGAAGTGAATGGCTTCTACGCCAAGCTCAATGACTTCCTCGACCATCTGGTGGAAGAACGTTTCGTCCGTGCCCCGCACCGGGCGATGCTGCAGATCAACGAGTCGCCCAGTGAACTGATTGCCGCGATGGCCGCGTGGAAGCCTGACGTCGCGCCCAAATGGGTCGACCGCTAAGGCGAAATACCAGCGCAAAAAGAGGCGGTGCGCTTTAATCAGATGCAGTGCGCACCGATATTCAGCAGAGGATCACCATGGCCAAACCCAATTACGCCTTCGCCAAACAGCAGCGTGACTTAGCCAAGGAACAGAAGAAAGAAGAGAAACGCCTGCGCAAGCTGGCCCATGAGCAAGAGCATGGCGTGGCGCCGGAGGAAGATGAAAACGAGGTTACGGATTCCGCGGAAGGCGAGGAACAGCGCAGCTGAAGCTGATCGTAGGTTGGGCTGAGCCAAAGGCGAAGCCCAACAGGCCGGTGTTTATCGGCCCCCCTGTTGGGCGTGCTGCGCTCAACCCAACCTACGCCTCGATAGCGGTCTAACAGCCCCCATCCAGACTGGCAATCCAGCGCGTCAATACCTCCACGCCTTCATGGTGCACCACCGAGCGCCCCAGCTCCGGCATCATCACGCTCGGATCGGTGCTCTCGACGCGATAGATCAGTACCGACTCATCCGGCTTGCCCGGATGAATATCCACCAACCGATCCCCTGAACCTTTACCCGCCGCCACCGGCTGTTTGCACAGGCCGCTGTGAATCCCCGTGGCGGTCGCCAGGTTAAGCATCAACCCGGAAGTACGCGCCGGCCCCTTGGGGTTGTGGCAGTGAGCGCAGTTGGCATCCAGGTAGCTGCGCGCCTGCTTCTCCAGGCTTTCCCCCGGCCGCGGATGGCCCCACAAGGCGTTCTGCGGCACGCCAGCCAGCTCAGCCGGCAAGCCTTTGAGCAGGCCTTTCTGTTGCCAGTGCTGCAGCTGATTGGCCGTGCCATCGCTGTACACCAGGTCCTTGTTCAGGTGCCGCGCTTTCGGCCCCAGGGGGTTGATGCCCTGGCCATGGCTTTCTTCGTGGCAACCCGCGCACTGGTTGGCGTCGGGCACTTCGTAATCCACCGCCAGGGTTTTGCCCTGATCGTCCAGCAGACTCAGGCTCTGGCTATCGCCCGCCAACTCGAGATGCGCTTCCTGCTGCTTGTCGTCCCAGACGTAGGGCAGCGCCACCCAGCCGCTTTTCTGTTTGAGCAGAATGCGGGTTTCCACCAGGTGCACGCGGTCCAGGGCCAGGCCGGTGTTTGCGTCGCGGTCGTCCTGGCTGTTCAGACGCAGTTGGCCTTTTTCATCCTTGGGGTAGTAGAAGGTCTTGCTCAGCACCGTGCCCACGGGGAAGTCGAAATGCTCTTCGCCGTAGTTCGCCGCCTCGCCCGCCGGCATCCACACAGTGCGCATCTTGTGCGCATAGTCGGTGAACAGCGGGGTATTGAGGTCATAGGGCGTGACCTCGGCAACGGGCTGCAAATGCCCGCCACCGAGTTTCAACATGCCCCATTCACTGAGGGTTTGCGGGTACTTCTCGCCCTCAGGCAGGTACAGCGGTGCCGACTGCTTGGAGCACGCCGCCAACAGCAGCGTGCCCGCCAACACTAGCCATGCCTTCATGCACCCTGCCCCGCTTTGGCCGAGGCCAGTTCGATGGCCGGCAATTTCGGCAGGCTGCACTTGTGGCTGCTCATATCAGTGCTGATGTTTTTGTAGCCGTTGGGTGCATCGACGTTGATCATCGCGGCTTCGCCGTTATCCACGCAGATCGCCAGGTCAGCCGGCAGCTTGCCGTCTTTGAGCTTATCGACGTTGACGTAGCCGTCCCAGAGGATGTCCGGCAGATGCCCGGTCAAGCCGTACTGGCTGATGCGCAGGGCCTTGAGTTCGAGGTTGTCGGGGCTGTCGCCACCCGGGCCAAAACGGTTGCCGTAGATATAGATGCTTTCCGGGTAGGGGTCGAAACCTTCGGCGGTGGAGAGGTTGGTATAGCCGGTGCTGAAGTAGCTGCTGACGATCAGGTTGGCGGTTTTGTGTTCGCCGATATCGTTGTCGAAAATCTCCACCTGGTCGTTGGAGTTGATCACTACGCCGGAACCGGCCGGCACGCTGGCTACCGGTGTGCCCTTGTGGCCGAAGTTGCCGAGGTTATTGCCTTGCACCTGGTTGTGATACACGCGAGTGCCGCGCCCGGCCTGCTGCAGGTTGGGCATGTTGAACACCAGAATGCCACCGGTATTGCCGGTGGCCACGTTGTCGTAAACGTCGGCGCCAATGGTGTTTTCGATCTCGATGCCGGCGACGTTTTTCTCCGCGCGGCTGTTGCGTACCACCACGTTGCGCGACTGGCCGACATAGATGCCGGCATCCGACGCGCCGATGGCCAGCGCGCCATCAATCAAAACGTTTTCGGTCTGTACCGGGTAGATGCCATAGGCACCGTTTTCGGTGGCCGGGCCATTGGTCCATTCGGTGCGCACGCGGCGGATGATGATGTTTTTGCCGCCCACCACTTTCAGCGAATCGCCTTTGGTGTCTTCGAACGCCAGGTCTTCGATGGTGAAGTCCGAGGCGTCCACCAACAGGCCTTCGGCACCGCTTTTCTGGCCCTTGAAGCTGAGCACGGTCTTGTCCATACCGGCACCCTTGATGGTCACGCCGCTGGCTTTGAGGCTCAGGCTACGGTCGAGCTGATAGGTGCCGGCGGGGATTTCAATCACATCACCGGCCTTGGCCTTGATCAGCTTGGCTTGCAATTCTTTCTGGAAATCGACGTGGGTGACCGCCGGTTTTTCCGACTCGCCGCATGCGGCAAGCAATACGGCTACAGCTAACACGGACAAGGTGGCAATGCGCATGGCGGGCTCCGCTAGATTTTTTATGAGTTTTTGTTTCCCACAGAGTTGGCACTATAGTTCCACATAAAACAAAAACCAAGCCCTACTTGGTAGGCGGAGAAAGTGTCGAGTGGAATGCAATCCATGTGTGAGGGGCTTCAGCCGCGAGCTTTTAAAAAATCAAAAGCATCGCGGCTAAAGCCCCTCCCACAAAAAGCAGATTCGTAGGACCGAGCAAGTCAGAGGGGAATAACCGTAACCTGCACATCCGGATCATGGCTGCCGCCGCCAAGAATCACCCCGCGCAGCGGCGACACGTCGGAGAAATCCCGCCCGCGCGCCAGGCTGATATGTTCCAGCGCAGGGCGCAGGTTGTTGGTGGGATCGAAATCCACCCAACCCAGTTTCGGGCAGTACACCGATACCCAGGCATGTGACGCATCGGCGCCGATCAGCCGTGCCTGGCCAGGCGGTGGCTGGGTCAGCAGGTAGCCGCTGACATAGCGCGCCGCCAGGCCACGGGAACGCAGGCAGGCGAGCATCAGGTGGGCGAAATCCTGGCAGACGCCACGGCGGCGCTCCAGCACTTCCACCAGCGGCGTCGCCACTTGCGTGGCATCGGCGTCGAAGGTGAATTCGCGGAAGATCTTTTCCATCAGCGCCTGCGCCCCCAGCAACAGCGGGCGGCTGGGCGGGAAACAACTTTCGGCGTAGTCGGAGAAGGCCTTTTTCAAGCGCACATAAGGCGACTCGAAACAGAAGCGGCAGGCATCCAGCACCGGGTCGGGCTTGGGCTTACCGTTGTAGGTCAGCACGCTGCGGGTGTGATCCCAGGCCGGCGACTGATGAAAATCCAGCACCGGCTGTTCGCGCAGCTCCACCACCAGCCGGGCGTTTACTCGCAGCTCATCATGGGGCCGTTCGAAGGCAAGGCGGGTGATCGGGTTGCCGAACACGTCCTGCTCATCGCGGCGGCTGGTGGGCTCGGGATCGATCTCCAACTCTTGCTTGAGGCAGATCTGCCAAGGGCTCGGCCGTGGCCACAGATGCGCCAACTGCTGGGCCAGCGACACCGGGCTGTCGTAGCGGTAATGGGTGTCGTGAAGAATCTCGTAACGCACGCTCATCAGACCGACACCGTTTGCTTGCTGACATCATCGACATGGGCGAAGTGGCGCAGGGCCAGACGGTCCGACGCATGCCCGGCCGCTTCCGAAACCTGCTTGAGCAACACCACCAGGCCATCCAGCACCGCACGCAAACTGGTCACACCGAACAACTGATTCTCCAGGCTGCCGAGGTCGAATGCCGCCAGGCGTTCAACCAGCAACGACAAGCCCACTTCCCGCGGTGCAGCAAAATCCTCGTTGAGACGGCTTAGCGAACGCACCGCCAAACGCAGCTGGAACAACACCGCATGGGGGTTCTGTTCGTCCAGCAGTAACAGGTCGAGTACCGGAATCAGCTGCGGCACGGCCATATAGCGGGAACGGTAGGTGATGCTGCTGTTACCCAGTTCCAGCAGCCACTCCAGGCCCACCTGATCGAACACCGCCACGCCATGGAGAAACTCCGCCAGGCTGCTGGCGAGAAACTGCAGGCGCTCGATCTGCCGGCCGACCATCAGAAAGCGCCAGCCTTCGTCGCGGGTCATATCGTCCAAAGCAAAACCGGACAGCGCCGCCAACGACATCACCAGGCGGTTGAGGAAGTCCAGCAGCTCGCCGAAGTCGGGTTCCTCGCGGTCGAGAATCTGCGCGTCGTGCTGCAACTGCACCAGCGCCTGCCAGTTTTCCCGGGAAAGTTTGCCGCGCACCTGCGAAGCCGCCCACTGCAGACGCAGCAGATTGGCGCGCAGGCTGGCCGGCCAGTCCGGGCCCATCAGCGCCACCAGCAGGCGATCGTGCAGGTCGCCGGCTTCGGGCAGCAGCTTGAGGCTTTCCGCCAGCTCCACAGCGGCTTGCAGCGCCAGCGGGTCATCACCTTCGACATAGCGCGCCAGCATGATGCGCAGCAGGCGCGCGCTGTCATCGCAGCGCTCGCAGTAGCGGCCGAACCAGAACAGGTTTTCCACAATCCGCGACGGCAGGTAAGGGTCGCGGCGCACCAGACCGAGGCCGCCGAGGTTTTTCGGGTTGGGCTTGGTTTCACCCCCGGACGCCGGCTCGCCGAGCACCCAGGTGTCCTTGCTGGCACCGCCGCGTTGCATCGACACCACTTCGGCGTCGGCTTCGGTCGCCACCCGGGTCAGGCCGCCCGGCAGAATGCGATAGCCGCCCTCGCCATCCGCCACCGCGTAAACCCGCATACCGATAGCACGCGGTTGCAACTGGCCGTTTTCCGGCTGCCACACGGGGGCCTGGGAAAGCTGCGCCAGCTCTTGAGCCACATAGGCGTAAGGACGCTTGCGAATGCGTTTGGCCAGCGCCTCGCGCTGTTCTTCGCTGAGGTCGCGACCAAACACCGGGGTAAAACTCTGCGACGGGAACGCCGGTTTGATCAACAGCTCCGGCAGTTTTTCCAGGGCCTGGGCCAGCACTGGCTCCTCGCCGCACCACCAGGTGGCGATTGACGGCAGCAGCAGCTCCTCGCCGAACAGGTGCTCGTTGATGGTCGGTAGAAAACCAAGCAGACCCGGCGATTCCAGCACGCCGCTGCCCAGGGCATTGGCCACCAGCACCCGGCCCTGACGGACCGCTTCCAGCAAGCCGGGCACGCCCAGGGCGGAGTCGGTGCGCAGTTCCAGCGGGTCGCAGAAGTCATCGTCCAGACGCCGCATGATGGCGTGCACGCGGCGCAGGCCGCTGAGGGTTTTCAGGTACACAGTGGCGTCACGCACGGTCAGGTCGCCGCCTTCCACCAGCGGATAGCCGAGCTGGCGCGCCAGGTACAGGTGCTCGAAATAACTTTCGTTAAAGCGCCCCGGGGTCAGCAGCACCACCAGCGGTACTTGGCCGGCGGTCGGTGCCTGACGCGCCAGGGTTTCCTGCAGGGTGCGGAAGAAGGCGTTGAGGTGCTGAATCTGCAGATCGCGATACAGCTCGGGAAATGCCCGCGACACGATCTGGCGGTTTTCCAGGGCATAGCCGGCGCCGGACGGTGCCTGGGTGCGGTCGGCGGTGACCCACCAGCGGCCATCCGGGGTGCGCGCCAAGTCCACGGCATACACATGCAGGTAGGTGTCATCGGGGGTTTTGACGCCCTGGCAGGGCCAGAGAAAATTGTTGTGCCCGTAGATCAGCTCGGCCGGCAACAGGCCGCCGGATATCAAGGTTTGCGGCCCGTACAAGTCGACCAGCACGGCATTGAGCAACTTGGCGCGCTGGGCAATGCCGGCGGCAATCTTCTGCCATTCATCAGCGGCCAGCAGATTGGGCAGCAGGTCGAGCTCCCAGGGACGGTCAGCGCCCTTGGGGTCGGCATAGACGTTATAGGTGACGCCGTTTTCCTGAATCTGCCGGGTCAGCAGGGCTTGGCGCTGGGCCAGTTGCAGCACACTGCTGCGCTGCAGCTGGGTGAACATGCGTCGCCAATGGGCACGCAGGTTTCCCTCGCTGTCGAGCATCTCGTGGTAGGTACCCGGTGTCAGCCGGTACAGGTCTAGCAGGTCAGGCATGTAACGCTCGGCAGACGACAGGAACAATCACAGAAAACCGCAAAAGTCAGCGTAGCGCAGACCCTGGATATCACCCGTGGTCTGCCGCGTTCCCCCGCCTCTTATTGGCTACGGCGGTGGGTTCGGCTCAGCTTCGGTGCAGGCGCAAATCCAGGGTCATGGGCAGCTCGTCATTGATCTGCAGCTGAGGCACAGCCAGCTGCCCAGGGTTGTGACCAAGACGGAAAAAGCGCGCCATGCGCCGGCTTTCCGCTTCGTTGGCATTCACCGGCAAGGTCTCGTAGTTGCGCCCACCGGGGTGCGCGACATGATACTGACAACCGCCAAGCGAGCGCTGCATCCAGGTATCCAGCAGATCGAAAATCAGCGGCGCATGCACCGGGATGGTCGGTTGCAGGCAGTTGTACGGCTGCCAGGCGCGGAACCGCACGCCCGCCACAAACTCGCCGACCCGCCCGGTGGACTGCAGCGGCACCGGCACCCCATTGCAGGTGAGCATATAGCGCTGCGGCGGCAAGCCACTGAGCTTGACCTGCACGCGCTCCAGCGAGGAGTCGACATAGCGCACCGTACCGCCAGCGCCGCCCTCCTCGCCCAGCACATGCCAAGGCTCCAGAGCCTGGCGCAACTCCAGCTCGATACCGGCAACCGCGTAGTCGCCGATTTTCGGAAAGCGGAATTCCAGGTGCGCAGCGAACCACTCGGCGCGCAGCGGATAACCGGCGTTGTTCAGCTCGACTATCACATCGGCAAAATCCTGCTGGATAAAGTGCGGCAGCAGGAAGCGGTCATGCAGCTCGGTACCCCAGCGCGCCAGCTTCGGCGGCGCATAGGGCTCACGCCAGAAACGCGCCACCAACGCGCGCAGCAACAGTTGCTGGGTCAGGCTCATGCGTGCATGGGGCGGCATTTCAAACCCACGCAGTTCCAGCAGACCGAGGCGGCCGCTGGCGCTGTCCGGCGAATACAGCTTGTCGATACAGAACTCGGCGCGGTGGGTGTTGCCCGTCACGTCGATCAGCAGGTTGCGCAGCAGGCGGTCGACTATCCATGGCGGGCATTGCTCGCCCGGTGCCGGCATCTGCGCGAAGGCAATTTCCAGCTCGTACAGCGAGTCATTGCGCGCCTCATCGATGCGCGGTGCCTGGGAGGTCGGGCCGATAAACAGGCCGGAAAACAGGTACGACAGCGACGGGTGATTGTGCCAATAGCTGATCAGGCTGCGCAGCAGATCGGGGCGGCGCAGAAACGGCGAATCCGCCGGCGTGGCACCGCCCAGGACAAAGTGGTTACCGCCACCGGTGCCAGTGTGGCGGCCATCGATCATGAATTTCTCGGTGGTCAGACGGGTTTGCCGCGCCTCTTCATAGAGAAACTCGGTGCGTTCCACCAGCTGCTCCCAGCTCGACGAGGGCTGCACATTCACTTCGATAACGCCCGGATCTGGGGTCACACGGAAATTGCCCAGCCGCGGATCGCTCGGCGGCTCATAGCCTTCCAACAGCACCGGGCAATGCAGCTCTTCGGCGCAGGCCTCGATCACGCTGACCAGCGCCAGGTAGTCCTCCAGCTCAGCCAGTGGCGGCATAAACAGATACAGACGGCCATCCCGCGCTTCGGCACAGAGCGCCGTGCGGGTCAGCCAGGACGCCGACTCATCAATCTTCGGCTCACGCTCTTCGGCCTTGGCCGGCGCTTCACCCCGTTCCACCGGCAGCAGACGCAAGGTCTCGCTGGGCGGCAACTCGGCGAAGCTCTGGTTGGGGTCCTGGGCATGCACAAACGGAAATTCCGCCGCCTTTACCCAGGGCTGCGACGCCAACGGCAAGCGATAGCCCATGGCCGAATCGCCAGGCACCAGACGGCAGTGTTCATCGCGCAGGTACCAACGCCCGCTCTGCCAGGCATCGCCGGCGGCTGTGCGGGCCAGCGGCAGCACCTGGCCGACCATCGTGTCCAGGCCCTGGGCGAAGACTTTGCGCAACCGCGCACGCTCCATTTCATCCCCCAGACGCGGGTCTTCGGCGCTGACGTTTTTCGGCAGCGCGCCCTCACGCCAGAGGTAGTAGAAGTTGTCCTCGTAAGCCGGGAAAACGAAATCGGTATTGAGCTGCAAACGTTCGGCGACGCTGGCCAGAAACAGCCCCGCCAGCTTGCCATCGGCCTTGTAGTCCTCATGCTCATCGGCGATCAGCGCCGGGTTGTGCCAGATCGGCTCTCCGTCATGGCGCCAGAAACAATTCAACGACCAGCGCGGCAACTGCTCGCCGGGGTACCACTTGCCCTGCCCGAAATGCACCAGGCCCTTGGGCGCATACCGCTTGCGCATGCGCTGATACAGCTCGGCGGACAGCTTGCGTTTGTTCTCGCCCAGAGCGTCGGTATTCCACTCGGCACCATCAGGGTCATCAATGGAAACGAAAGTCGGCTCGCCGCCCATGGTCAGCCGCACATCGCCTTGAAGCAGGTCGCTATCGATCTGCCGACCGAGGCGTTCGATCTCCAGCCACTGTTCCTCGGTATAGGGCTTGGTAACGCGCGGCGCTTCCCAGATGCGCTCCACCGACATTTCATGGCTGAACGTGGTTTCGCACGGCTCGACCACCCCGCTGATGGGCGCGGCCGAAGACGGCTCCGGGCTACAAGCCAAGGGGATATGCCCTTCACCGGCGAACAACCCGGACGTCGGGTCCAGCCCCACCCAGCCGGCGCCGGGCAGATACACCTCGCACCAGGCGTGCAGGTCGGTGAAGTCCACGGTGGTGCCGGACGGGCCATCCAGGGCTTTGACGTCGGCCGTAAGTTGAATCAGATAGCCAGAAACAAAGCGCGCGGCCAGGCCCAGATTGCGCAGGATCTGCACCAGCAACCAAGCCGAATCACGGCACGAACCGGAGGCGTTGGTGAGGGTTTGTTCCGGGGTTTGTACACCTGGCTCCATGCGGATCAGGTAGCTGATGTCCTGGCTCAGACGCTGGTTCAGCGCCACCAGAAAATCGATGGTCGGCAGCGGCTTGCGCTCGATACTGGCGACATAGGCGGCGAATTTCCTGGTTGGTTCGAGGGTGGCGAGATAAGGCGTCAGCTCGCGTTTTTCATCCGCCGAATAGGCGAAGGGAATCTTTTCCGCGTACGGCTCAAGGAAGAAATCGAAGGGATTGAACACCGCCATTTCGGCGACCAGATCAACCTCGATACGCAACTCATCGGTCTTCTCCGGAAACACCAGCCGCGCCAGGTAGTTGCCCTGGGGGTCTTGCTGCCAGTTGATAAAGTGTTTTTCCGGCAGCACTTTCAGCGCATAGGAAAGCACCCGCGTGCGGCTATGGGCAGCTGGGCGCAGACGAACGATCTGCGGACCCAGGTCTACCGCACGGTCATAGCGGTAGTGCGTTACATGGTGCAATGCGACATGAATCGACACGGCGTGCCTCCTGCGAGCCTTGGCGGGCTATGAGCCGCGCAAGACTTATGCCAGCCGGGGGCAGGCCGGTGGATTGGGCACCGGTTGCCGGGCCCCGGCACCAAAATCGCGCTGAGGGCGATGTGTGGGGCAGAGCATCGCACGTTATCGGGGCAGTGGGATGACGGCGCTGGGTTTGCGTTGGGTTTGGTGGCGGTATTTTTTACCGCGTGTGCTGGGCGTTTTTTTTTTGGGGGGGGGGGGGGGGGCAAAAAACCCCCCCCCCCCCCCCAAAAAAAAACCGCCCCCCCCCACCCCCACCCACCCGCCCGCACCCCCCCCACCCCCCACC